>PTJW01000018.1 GCA_002937495.1 Pseudomonadota bacterium
GGCTCGTGGTTAAAGCGGTTACCATGGCTAAATTCTGCAATATTAGAGTTTAAGATAAACATTTCATCATCTTTAAAATAAGCATAGCTTTCATTGATTTGTGCTTTGCCTTCTCTAATAGCTTTAACTTCAGTTCCTTGCAATACAATACCAGCCTCAATTGTATCTTCAATTGAGTAGTTAAAGTGTGCTTTTTTATTTACACAAATTGTACCTGGAGCAAGTTTTTTCTTTTTTGCCATTAAAAATTATTATCCTTTATATTAATTAATAATCAAAATATACCACAAAAAATGCTAAAAAAAAAGAGCTAAGGCAAAAAATTGCAATAGCTCAAATTGACCACAAGGGTCATCACAGGAAGTAATTTAACTCGGTTAGGCAGTATTGGCAAGGCCTTTACTGCAGTCATTTAAAAGCCATTTACGCAAAGACTCAATGTCTCTAGATAAATGAAGCTTTTTGTGTTTTGCCAGATGAGCACAAATTGTCGAGATAATTAACAACTCTTCAATATGTGTTGGTTTGCGTTCCTCATTTTCAATTGATAGAATATTACTTAAGCAGTCTTTCATTTGCTCAAATACAGAATCTACACAAACATACTGTTCAGGATCTTTTGGTAGTTTAACTAAACCAATAATTTCCAAATCACGAAACATTTGATTGTTTCCCATATCATCTTTATTGCTATTATATAGCAAATCAAGATTTTCGATAAATTCATTCATGCAAGCTTTTACACTTACTTTATACGAATTATCAAACTTTGTTAGTGATGCTCTAATTTTAAGTGAGTAGAATGATTCAGCACAATGATCATCTCTTAAAGCTTTGTGTTGTTTTTTTAGCTTATCAAGATGATTAAGTGTTGCTGTAATTGAATCTGTAAGAGTTTTCATAGGTGTCCCTCTTTAAAGAATTCTTTATTAAGAAAAAGTCAGTCAAAGAAAAATAGTTTTACATATTAATTATGTCTTAATAAATAAGCCATAAAAACGACATATAAAACTTGTTGATTATTGTTGTTATATAATAATTATTAATAAGCTGTAAGTCAAGTAAGAGGAGATTTATAAAAAAAGAAAAAGGACCTTGCGGTCCTTTAATACAAATAATAAGAGGGAAACACAACATCTAAAATAAATATTTAAATCCTGTGTACTTACTTTTGGTATAAAGTAATATTTTTTGTCTGACAGTTTTCTGACAGGAATGACTTTATAATATATTTAAATATAAAAGTAAAGCTAAAAAATTACATAAATTAAGGCTTTTTTGAAAAAAATATAAAAAACAGTATACTATGTATAATAAAAAACAGGCTGCATAAGCAACCTGTTTTAAGTTTCGTAAGTTTATAGAATCAGTCAATTTCAAAGTTAGCGTTATGTTTTTTAACTAACATTTGTAATTGAGTAGGGCTGCTTTTAAGGTCATTTTTATAAGAAAGCTGACCAAGCTCTACAGTTTTTATCAGCTCATCATAGTCACTACGCATATTATCTAACTCTAAATTTCTAAAGAAAAACTTAGCACGACTTAGGTAAATTTCATGAACAGCAAAATCTGACAAATCATTGGCATTATACTTTAATCGGCTTCCCCATTTTTTTACACCTAGTTTTAGGCGCTGAATATCTGTTTTTATATCTTCACAGCATTCTGGGGATTCCCGTAGTTTAAAATATGTAGTATTTAAGTATTGAGTCATCGGTTTAACTGCATGCTTAATTGCATGGTTTTGGTTATAACCTAAATCATCAAGGCTTAAGCCTGATTCTGCCAATAATTTGAGGTAGTTATTGTAGTTATCCCAAACAAAATAGTTATTGTAAATAAGGATAAAATAGTAGCCAATCATAATACGATATTTACTAGCTACAAACTTTTCAATTGATTTTTCTCCAGTTAATTGAATCTGAAAAATAGATTCTGGCTGTTTTGATAAACGAACCGAGCGAGCATATTTTTCGGCAAGTTCTTTTAGGTTGAAGTGAAATTCAAGCGGCATTCGCTTTGCACGTTGTGGTATGGTTGATGCCTTACCTTGTTTAGGTTTGATTTCTGCAGTATATTTTTTAATATGAGTTAAAATTAAATCTGCTAAAAATGTGTAATATGCATGCTTTAATGATTTATACTCATACTCATCTTTAAGACCAAGTAACGCCAAACCTTTTTTAGACTTTTCAAAATACTTTTTAAATAATGAAAAGTAGTCTGATAGGTCAGATTGACTTCGGTTGATTACTTTTTTAAGAACCTTTAGCGCTTCAGCTGCATATGCACTTTCTAAAGCAGAATAGTATTTAGCAGGGTCATCTAAATTTTCTGGAGTCATATTTTTGCTTTTTAGAAGATCTAAAATAGTTTTTTCAATAACTTCAATATCATCATAATTATGATCTTGAAGTCGCTTTATAAAATCATTTACCTGTATAGGGTATTTATTATTGGATCGAGTGTTTGTATTTCTCATACAAGCCTCCAAGTTTAAGTGAAGTTTTAAGAAAGAAGTAATAAAAGTTTATTATTGTATACATAATTATAATCATTAAAGTATTAAAAAACAATATTAAATTTTTTGTTGGAATTATTTTAGCTTGCATAATTATTTATAAAAGTATATATTTAGATTAATACAAGTCTTGTATCTCATGGGGATGTCAATGGTTTCGACGGGATAGGGGAGTGTATAAGGAGCATGTGGCCAGTGAGTGTCTTGCCTCAAAAAAAACTCATTATAAAGATAATCGCAGAAGATAATCAATACGCACTAGCTGCCTAATAACCGGCTAGGTCTTTTAATTCCACTGTTGTATGGGTGTGTTAAAAGATTTTACTTTACATACAATAGGCCAAGCCTTATCTTTAGGGCGTAACCGAAATTTTATAAAGATCGCCTTATTTAGCTATGTCAGTTTAGATGAGTAAGGTTAAATAAAGAACTGAATAAACATGTAGTAGCCTTTCATAAAGCTAATTTCGGACGTGGGTTCAACTCCCACCATCTCCACCAAAATACAAACAGCCTTCGGGCTGTTTTTTTTGTTGTTGTAGATGGTGTATTTATTGATAAATAAATATTTTTACCTTCGACTAACCTAAAGGAAAGTCTCCGGAGCTTCGCTAAAAATAGTCTCCCAGACTATTTTCTTAACGCTCAAGCTTCTCCACCAAAATACAAACAGCCTTCGGGCTGTTTTTTTGTTTGTTAATATTTTAAGGTTATTTTTTTGTTAATATCTATATCTAGTAGCTCTAATTAAAAATATTACTAAAGTTTGTGTGTTCTTTAATTAGTTGAAAAATTAATAAATTTTAAAATTAATTTATAAAAATAATTAAAAAGTTTTGACAACTCAAAAAAAATAAATCTATACTATATTTACATAATAATAATCAACTTTAATACAACATATAGTGTTTAATAATTTTAGACCTAGCTTGGCTAGGTAGGAGAAATCTTATGACTACACGATTTGTAAAACCAAACCCTAACTTAAAGCCATGTGGCCAAATTAAATTTGGTCTACGCGATGGTATAACAATCATTACAAACGCTCCATCTGAGCAAGTTCGTTATCAAGTATTTTTTGATTCAGACGGTAATGTTTACCCGCTTCAAGAATGTTACGATAAATACGGTGAAAAATCTGCAGAGTATAAACAATTGTGTAAACAAGTTTTATCTCATAATGTAGATGTTTACATCGCAGAGCTTGATTGTAAAGATTCGGCCGTTATCACAAACATGACAGCAAACATGCTAGAATTTGAAACCAAGCGTAAATCGTTCTGTAAGTATTCAGTTTTGCCAATCAAACCTGAAGACATCGGCGCAACACTTTACATGAAGATTAAACAAGCGTTTATCTCTCAAAAACAATATTTTGAAGGAAACTCTATTGGTGAGTTGAATGCAGCTTAATCATCATATCGAAATACATAATTAAAACCACCTGTTAATAGCAGGTGGTTTTTTGTCAGTTATATATTAAAGATTATACTTATAAAAATTTAACATTAGCTAATCTTTAACTAGTTTAGTTAGCTTATTTTTCTTAATAAATAAAGTCCACTTACAATTATGTTAGTGGCTAAGGACTTATGATGAATAAAATGTCTCGACAACAAGAAGTAAACAATGGTCTTAACGAAGTTTCAGAAGCGCAAAGCCTTATGGCAGAGCTGCTAGAAGGGCAATTGCAAGAAGCTATCGATAGACATCTTGAAAACCGCGAGCTTGATTTATCAACTTGCAACCATCAAGACTTTATTGGAGCTGAAGAAGTCGTATTTAATCAAGAAGTATTCTTGGTTAATAATAGTTATGTTATGGCGCAAATTCCTGAAGGTTTTAGCGCTGTGGCTATCGACTTCGACAACCAAGTTCTTGAAATGAGAACAAAAGATTTGGCAATTGATGAACTTCAAGACTTTCCAGATTATATGTCTGGCAATTTAGTGCTTGAAGCTGGCGGTACATTTGCTTTACGAGCAGAAGGTACTGAAAATGATGATTTTTATGTAGTTAAAAAAGCTAATATCAGCGATAAAAGCTTTACTGCATACAAGTTATCTCGTGATGTCATAGAACCGGTTCATCGAGCAATCGTTCAAAATGCTTTTGATAAGCAAGATATCGATGTTGAACGCATTAATGCAGGTACTCTTACAGATACTTGCTTTGATGTAAAGTTCAACTTTAACCAACTGTTAACAATTACACGCTAACAATTAAGGTTAAATTATAAAAAGGTCTCTTTATGAGGCCTTTTTTATTTATTGTAATCAAAAAAACTTGAAATAAAAAATATCTAGAATTATAATTGTGTTGCTATAAGCAAACTTTTCTTAAAATTTACAGCCTATCAAAGGCTGAAGGAGTCTTAAAATGGACAAGAAAACTATCGAATCTTTCCCTGTGGTTTCAAAAAGATTTCAAGTAGGCTACTGTCTAGATGGTAAACCATGTATTAAGGTTGTTCAACCAAAATACTGCGACCTTAACTATGTAACATTTACCTTTGAAGGTGATGTTAGCAATATTCAACAAAATCAATTTTTGAAAGCTTTACCACACGATGCAACGGCTGCAACTCCTTTTGCTTTATTTGCTCAAATTGCAAAAAAAGCAGATCCAAAGTCGCAATTGCCAGACTTGCTTTGCGTTAAAGAAACAAATGTAGAGACTCAAATGGTTGAGTTTTACAAGCTTGATCCAGCGCTTATGGATAAGCAACTTCTTGAAAAAATCCAAACAGCGTTAAGTGAGCAAAAAATATTTTTTGAAACGCAAGATATGAGCAGTCCTGATATTGATGATATGGAGCTATTCGGCGATGTAGAAGATGATTTCTATTAATTAGAAGGAAACGAATATGTCTGAAAGATATTTTCCGGTAAATGGTAATGATAACCCGATAATTGATTCAAATGTGCAAGAGTTTGTTGTTGTTCGTACAAGGCAAGCAGAATATGTACATTCGGTTCAAAAAAATGAAAATGCAATAAAACTACAAATCGGTGATATCGTTGAAATTACAGAAAACGACATACATAAACGCTTTGAACTCTACGAAGAAGCAACAGACGACTGTTTTTCTTTTAAAGGAAGTCAGTTAAAATAATCGATAAAAATTTAAGCTCTATTGGTGTAAAAACTAATAGGGCTTTTTTTATTTTTTCATTATAGTAAAAAAAGTATATAAAAAAGTAAAAAAATACTTGATTTTTCTGTAATTTAACACTATAATTCAACACATATTAATCCCGAGATGCTTCAATTGAGGTTTCCTAATTTGGAAATACTCAACTTTATATGTTTGATAATCAAATATTTAAAGACGAAGATTTGGTTCGCCAATTTAGCAGATGTCCGTTGTTGGATATAGACTACATTTCGAAGTAAAAGGAATACTATAATGAAATTAACGATTAGCCAAAAACCACATTTAGTGGAAAGAAAATGGTTCGTAGTTGATGCTACAGATCTACCTCTAGGTAGAGTATCATCAGAAATCGCAAAAGTGTTAAGAGGTAAAACAAAAGCTGAGTTTACTCCACACGTAGATTGCGGTGACAATGTTATTGTTATCAATGCTGATAAAGTTCGTTTAACAGGTAGAAATAAAGCTGACCAGCTAGTACACCACTGGCACACAGGTCACCCAGGTGGTCTTAAGTCAATTTCTGCAGCTAAAGAACTAGACGGCAGATTCCCAGAGAGAGTTGTTGAGAGAGCTGTTAAAAGAATGATGCCTAAAACTCCACTAGGTAGAGCAATGTTCAAGAAGCTACACGTTTACGCTTCAGCTGAGCACCCTCACCAAGGTCAAAAGCCAGAAGCTTTAGACTTAGGCGCAACAATCGCTAAGAAAAACCACAAGTAGGAGACAGAATTATGAGCATGGCAGAAAGCATTAAAGCAGCAGATCGTAAGAACGGTCGTTTCTACGCAACTGGTAAGAGAAAAGATTCAGTAGCTAAAGTTTGGTTAACAAACGGCGCTGGTAAAATCACAATCAACGACAGAGCTTTTGAAGAGTACCTACCTCGTCCTTCATCAAGAATGAACGCAGTTAGACCTTTCGAAATCGTTGAGCTAGAAGGTAAATTTGACGTAAACGTTAAAGTTGCTGGTGGTGGTTTATCAGGTCAAGCTGGTGCTATCAGACACGGTATCGCTAAAGCATTAGTAGAATACGATGAGTCTCTAAAGAAAACTCTTAAAGATGCAGGTTTCATCACTCGTGACTCAAGAGTTGTTGAGCGTAAGAAACCAGGTCTTAAAAAAGCAAGAAGATCTCCACAATTCTCAAAAAGATAATTGTTACGATTTTCAAATTATTTACAAAAGAATCTTCCATTTGGAAGGTTCTTTTTTTGTGTTTTGACAATACGAATATATGTGTGTATAATTATTATCTATTATATAAGGAGATTTTTTTATGTTTAAAAAGGGTGCTATGTTTGGCTTAGATGCAAGAATTGCATTGGCAATTTTTGGAGCATTGTCGGTAATATCTGGTGCAGCATTATACTCAGCTATTCAAGAATCAAAAGTTACAGCTACAATTAGTCAAATGAAAGAATTTGGTAAAGCTTATGAGCAGCTTGTGCTAGATATTGGTGGTGAGGTCAGAATGTCAATAGATTCTCCTTCATTTGCTAGAGATACAGATATGCTATTATCAAATACTGCTTCATTAGCAGGTTGGAATGGTCCTTATGTTTCTATTGCAGATACTGTAACAGGTCAAGATGATAGAATTAATACTACAGGTGGTAAAAAGATTTTTATAGTATGTGCTCCAGATGATGACTTTGGTGGTTTGCACACTGCACATGGCAGAAAAATATGTGCTTCAGGTGAGCAAAATTATAACTGGGTTTTATATGAATCATTCCCATTATCAATAGCGCAAGCAATTGATTTAAAAATTGATGGTGAATTAAGTGAAACTAAAGGTAATGTTAGATTAATTGACTGGGGTGGCGATTCTCGTAGTATTTATCTAAAACTTATGCCCACACTAGATTTTAAATAAAAAAGACCTCCGGTTGGAGGTCTTTTTGTTACGCAGTTTGTTTTAAGATGCTTGATGTAAGGTTAATAGGGCATGAGTGTCGTTCATACCCATTTTTAGATTTGCCAGTGCTGTAGAGAATTGGCTTCATTCCTGTTTTAGCAGCAGGCACTAAGTTTCGTTCAGAGTCATCAATCATAATCGAAACTTCAGCAGCTTTGTTTGTTAGCTCAAGAATTTTAGGGTAAGTACCATCATCATTGTATTTGCAAAATCCCATGCTTTTTACATTGAAATGTCCTTTAAAGAAGTTAGTTAGGTTCATTTCGTTTATCCAATAGTTTGTCCAAGTCTCATTTGAGTGAGTTACAAGATAGTTGTCTAAATGCCCCAGTTTTAAAACTTCTTCAGCCAATATCATATCAGCTTTAAAGTTATGAATATGATCTTCAATAAGAAGTTCGTGCATTCGATGGTATACTTGCTCGTACGGAGCGTTAAATTCAAAGGCTAGTACATCGGTGCTTGTTTCATACGGGCGGTTTGTTGATTGGCTTGCAATCCAGCGTTTTTGCATTTCTTCAGCTGAAATGTTAATCCCAATTTCTTTGCCAACTTTGCTTGCCGCCTGAAAAAACATAATATATCTAGTTTCTATAGGTTTATGCATTGTTAATACTCTAACAAAAACCTCGTCTAAATCCCATTTTAAAGAATTATACATAAACAGAATCCTTGCGGTTATTTTAAGTGTATTTATAATAAGACTAAATTAATTATACTTCAAGTTTTATTGAGTGAAAAAAATATAAGAAAAACAAAGTGAAAATGCTTGACTTTAACGAAAAAATCTTTATAATGCACAATAAGGTTTAAAGCGTAGGGCCATCAGGCTCACAATCGAATTCACAACATAATCTACTTTTATAGACTGTAAAGTCTTTAAAAATTAGTTATTTATGTGCAAGTTTATTGCATGTATTGTGAAGTAATATTAACAGGGAAAAACCCTTGGTGTTTGATAAGCGTTGCAACTAATCGGGCGCCTAAAGATAAAAGGAATATATAAAATGCCTACAATTAACCAACTGGTTAGAAAACCTCGTCAGGATAAAGTAGTAAAAACTAAATCTCCTGCGCTACAATCATGCCCACAAAGACGTGGCGTATGTACAAGAGTTTACACAACAACACCTAAGAAGCCTAACTCAGCGTTACGTAAAGTAGCAAGAGTAAGACTAACAAACGGTTTTGAAGTAACTTCTTACATTGGTGGTGAAGGCCACAACTTACAAGAACACTCAGTTATCCTTATCCGTGGTGGTAGAGTAAAAGACTTACCGGGTGTAAGATACCACACAGTACGTGGTGCATTAGATTGCGCTGGCGTAGAAGGTAGAAAACAAGGCCGTTCTAAGTACGGTACTAAGAGACCTAAATAATAGAGAGGGATAATTAAAAATGTCAAGACGTCATAGAGCAGAAAAAAGAGAAGTAATGCCAGATCCAGTTTATGGTTCACAAGTTGCTTCAAAATTCATCAACCTAATGATGATTGGTGGTAAAAAATCAACTGCTGAGAAAATTTTCTACGGTGCTTTAGATTCAATCAAGGCTCAAACAGGTAGAAACCCAATTGAAGTGTTCGCAGAGGCAATGGAAAAAGTTGCTCCAGCATTAGAAGTTAAATCAAAAAGAGTTGGTGGTGCTACATACCAAGTTCCTATGGAAGTTAAGGCTGAAAGAGGCCAAGCACTAGCAATTAGATGGATCCTAGCAGCAGCTAGATCTCGTTCAGACAAAACAATGGGCGAGAGACTAACTAAAGAGCTACTAGAAGCTTCAACAGAAAAAGGTGCAGCTATTAAGAAACGTGATGATACTCACAAAATGGCTGAAGCTAACAAAGCGTTCGCTCACTTCCGTTGGTAATAATTTAAAATTGAAGTTGGTGAGTTCTTCAACTCGTCAACTTCAGTTTTTTACTATGAAATTCAAAATCCTTACAAATATTCAAAACCATGAGTATGTAAGGTAAAAGTAAAATCCAAATTAATTTAAGGAAAAATAACAATGTCAAGAGAATATCCAATTAATATGTACCGTAACATCGGTATTATGGCTCACGTTGATGCTGGTAAAACAACAACAACAGAGAGAATTCTATTCTTCACAGGTAGAAGCCACAACATCGGTGAAGTTCACGATGGTGCAGCTACTATGGACTGGATGGAGCAAGAGCAAGAAAGAGGTATTACAATTACTTCAGCTGCTACAACTTGTTTCTGGGAAGGTCACAGATTTAACATTATTGATACTCCAGGACACGTTGACTTCACAATCGAAGTTAAGCGTTCATTAAGAGTACTTGATGGTGTTGTAGGTGTATTCTGTTCAGTTGGTGGTGTTGAGCCTCAATCTGAAACAAACTGGAGATACGCAAACGACTATAACGTACCAAGAATCTGCTACATCAACAAGATGGACAGAATGGGTGCTAACTTCATGAACGGTGTTAAAATGATTAGAGAGCGTCTAAAAGCTAACGCTGTTCCAATCCAACTACCAATCGGTGCTGAAGAAAACTTCACAGGTCTAGTAGACTTAGTTGAAAACAAAGCATACGAGTGGGACGACGCTACAAACGGTGTTGAGTTCAAAGAAGTTGCAATTCCTGCAAACATGGTTGATGAAGTTGAAGAAGCAAGAAACGAAATGATCGAAGCTGTTGTAGAACAAGACGAAGCTCTAATGGAAAAATTCTTCGAAGGTGAAGAAATTCCAGTTGCTGACCTTAAAGCAGTTATCCGTAAAGCTACACTAGCTTGTGATATCTTCCCAGTTCTATGTGGTTCATCATTCAAGAACAAAGGTGTTCAAACACTTCTAGATGCTGTTGTAGATTACCTACCAGCTCCTACAGATATTGCTGCTATGGAAGGTGTAGACGCTAACGATGAAACTAAAGCTATTACTAGAGAGCACTCAGATACTGCTCCATTCTCAGCTTTAGCATTCAAAATCGCTACAGACCCATTTGTTGGTACATTAACATTCATCAGAATTTACTCAGGTACTCTTGATTCAGGTTCTTATGTTTATAACTCAACAAAAGGTAAGAAAGAAAGAGTTGGTCGTATCGTTCTAATGCACGCTAACAAACGTGAAGAAGTTAAGAAACTACACGCTGGTGATATTGGTGCGGTTGTTGGTCTTAAAGATACAACAACAGGTGATACACTTTGCCCACAAGATAGCCAAGTTATCCTAGAATCAATCGAATTCCCAGAGCCAGTTATTGATATTGCTATTGAGCCAAAAACTAAAGCTGACCAAGAGAAAATGTCTCTAGCTATTGGTAAACTAGTAAGAGAAGACCCATCTCTAAGAGTTCACACAGATGAAGAAACAAACCAAACAATCGTATCAGGTATGGGTGAGCTTCACTTAGATATTATTGTTGACCGTCTGAAGAGAGAATTCGGCGTTGAGTGTGGCGTAGGTGCTCCTCAGGTTGCTTACAGAGAAACTATTACAGGTACAGTTGAGCAAGAAGCTAAGTTCGTTAAGCAATCAGGTGGTAAAGGTCAATACGGTCACGTATGGATTAAGATCGAACCTCAAGAAGCAGGTGCTGGTTACGAGTTCGTATCAACTATCGTTGGTGGTGTTATTCCAAAAGAATATATCCCAGCTGTTGATAAAGGTATCCAAGAAGCTATGGAAGGCGGTGTAGTAGCTGGTTATCCATTAGTTGATGCTAAGGTTACTCTATTTGATGGTTCATACCATGATGTTGACTCATCTGAAATGGCATTCAAGATCGCTGGTTCAATGGCGTTCAAGAAAGGTGCAACAGCAGCTAACGCAGTTCTACTAGAGCCAATCATGAAGGTTGAAATCCAAACTCCTGAAGATTACATGGGTGATATCATCGGTGACTTATCTTCAAGAAGAGGTATGGTTAAAGGTACAGAAGATAAAGCTGGTTCAACAATCATCAATGCTGATGTTCCACTAGCTTCAATGTTCGGTTATGCTACATCACTAAGATCTATGTCACAAGGTCGTGCTTCATTCTCAATGGAAATGGACCACTATGACCAAGTTCCAGCTAACATTGCTGCAGAGATCGCTGAGAAAAACGCTTAATCTCACATTTATTAAATAAAAAAGTCTCCTTAGGGAGGCTTTTTTGTTGTATAAAAACATTATTCTTAGTTTCAATTTATACTTGAATGTTGAAACTTTCTTAGATTTTATCAAGATAAAAGGGGGATTATATGTTATTAAATAAAGGTGCAATGTTTGGACTAGATGCAAGAATTGCATTAGCAATTTTTGGAGCATTATCAGTAATTTCAGGTGCTGCATTATTTTCTGCAATTCAAGATGCAAGAGTAACTGCAATGGTTGTTTACTTTGAAGATATGGCTAAGGCTTATGAATCTCTTTATATTGATACAGCAGCTCATAACCAACATGGTTGTTATTTAACAACAAATAATCCAGCTATTCAAGGGTGGAACGGTCCATATATTAGAACAACTCCACAAGCAAACTGTTCAGGTACGCAAAGTGTTGCTATTGATGATCCATTCTTAAGTGCGGTTTCAACAAGTAGCTCATATCGTGGAGAAATAGTTTTAACAGGTTCAGGTATTTTTGGTACTTTAAAAGGTACAGCATGGACAACATACCCTGAGCCATGTGAAACAAATGACTGCTCTGTTTATTACAGCCATAGAAGTCCACGTGGTAATATTAATGGAACAGAGTTTAATAGAATTGCTGCTTTACTAGATGAAAAAATTGACGGTGGTGACGGTGCTTTAAAAGGTAAGTTTAGATATGATACAGGCGTAGTTTATAACTGGTACTATAAGGTAATGCCTAAATAAAAAAATACCTCTCATTTGAGAGGTATTTTTTTATTTATAGATATTATTCGTTATTACCGAAGAAACCTAAAATTTGTAGAATGTTTAAGAATAGAACTACAAAGCTTGTG
>PTJW01000019.1 GCA_002937495.1 Pseudomonadota bacterium
GCTCCAATAGTTATATAATCGCCTAAACTATCTATTTTTTTAGTAGTTGGAATATAACCACGTCGCTGACAGATTATAATCATGCCATTTTCTTTAATAAGCTCTTGTTGTTTTTCAAGGTTACCTTCATTTTTAAGTAGTTCTGTCCAAATTGCAGCCCTTCTTTCGTATACCTTTCTGGCATATGGGTCATTAGGGAACTCAAAAGTTATTAATCTTTTAAGATCATCTCGAATGCCATCTTTGTCTAAATCCACACCTTCCAGCGTTGCCAAAGTATCTTCTTCCGATGGCTCAGGAGGTAAGTTAAAAGTATTTTCTACCTTACTATTTGAAAAATGGCATTTAGAAGAATCAAACTTAACTGATTCAGCATAACCTTCACTAATATAGTTATTTAAATATCTTTTATCAGTGTTGAAAATTAGATCTCGTAAATATTCAATATTTACATTTGCAGATTTAGGCCCTTTTGTAATACTACATATTTGTTTTTGCAGTATATCATGATATAACTTCCTATAACTTTCTTTACCACCCTTACCATTTTTTATATTCAATGAAATAAGCGTAAGACTTTGAATATCTTCTGAATATTTAAACATCTCGTTTAAAATAGATTCATCTTTATAAAATGTAAATGCTAAAATTCTTTCAACATCATCTCTGCCTCTAATTCCATTAGAATCTATACCCTCAATAGTATCAAAACCAACCATATTTTTATTTGGTTCTGGTGGTAAGTTGTACTTTTCTTCTATCTCTTTTTTACTTAAAATATTAGTAGTTAGCGTTTCTGCTTTTGCCATACTAATAGTAATAAAGATAGATAATATAACTTGCAAATATTTTTTCATAATTTACCCCTTAAAGTATTAACTTATTTATATTTTTGACAAACTTCTTCTAATTCACTATCACTAGTTCCTTCCCAACCTGATCCGGAATACTTAGTCATATCGCTACTTCTTTTAGAAGCATATAACTTTCTTTCTTTTGTATTTTCACTCATAAACATTAAGCTTTTATCATATGCAGCATTAATACCATATAAAAAAAAGTTACATGAGATAATATCTTTAGTCTTTTGAGATGTTTCAATATATTCTGAAACATTCATTTCTTCATAGTATTTGTTAAGTAAAGTGGAATTTCTAGCATTGGCATTATGTAAGTTCATTTTTGTCTGATCATAATAATACTTGAAAACAATTGCTCGTTCCCAATCATCTCTAATTAGGTTATTGTTTATATCAACTCCATTAATTGTTGCATTGTTTTCTTCAACATCAGGTTCTGGCGGTAAGTTATATTCTTTTACAAGACGCTTTTGTAACTCTGTCTCTTCACTTGAAGGAGCATTAACCGGTGCTGGTTCTACCTTTTTAGCACATGATGCTGCCAAAATAATTGCTGTTAGTATTAAAATTTGTTTCATTTCCTACCCTCTAAAATAAATATATAAATATAATACACCTAATAATTGCTAAATACAATAAATAAAAAAGCAGCTTACTAAAAGTAAACCGCTTGTTAATTTTTTAAAGTTTATTGCTTCCATAAGTTTGCATCCTTATACTTATCACACTCTTCAGGATAAATTCCAAAATCCATACCTCCACCAACTACTTTTGTAATTGCAGAGTCTCTCTTTAAAATAAAATCTTTATTTTCAGGATTTTTAACCATGAAAAGATTAATATCAGAATCAATTTCACCCTTTAAATAAGCTAAACAACTAAAAGATAAATTAGCTTCATTAAATAGTTCCTGAAATTGACTACTATCTCCTTCTATGTAAAGTTTAGTCAACTTAGTTTCAGCATGTGCATTAGACATGTAAAGATTAACTTTTACAAGATCTTCATAGTACTTAAATACAATCTCACGCTCCCAACCGTCTTCAATATCATTGCTATTTGCATCAATTATATTTTCAGGATCTACCTTTTTACCATTTGTATAAACTGGTTGATCTGGTAGTTTATAAGCATCTAGTAACTCATTATATTTATCTTGAGTTAGTTCATATGGTAACTCTGTCTCTTCACTTGAAGAAATATCAACCTGTGCAGATTCTACCTTTTTAGCACATGATGCTGCTAAAATAATTGATGATAATATTAAAACTTTTTTCATTTTCTACCCTCTAAAATAATCATATAAATATAATACACCTAATAATTGCTAAATACAACAAATAAAAAACAGCCCGAAGGCTGCTTTTTGTTATCGGTTATTATGCGTAAAGTAATAAGAGTTCTGGTGGAAGCTCTTCGTCGCATTCAATATTTTGAGACTTCATGTAGTTTTCAACATTTAGTCGGCGTAGTGTGTAGGTGCCTGGCTTTTCAGTATGTTCATAGGCTTCAATAATACAAACATTTTCGCGTTCAAGCTTATCAACCTGCACAAGAACTTGGTTTAGCTTGCTACGGTAACATGCTGTACTTTTATGAGCAAACTCTCCTCCTCCAATTAAACTTACGGTATAAGCCTTAAATTTATCTTCAGAGCTTAAAGCATGGTCATGCTCGGGTAAGTCATAAGCATTAACATTCATCAAGCGGATCATCATTTCAACAATTGTACACTCAAAGTAAGTAGCATGAGATTGAAAGTTTTTATCTTCGCGATTGCTACAATCACTACCAATAGGATTTACAAGACATAACATAAACATTACCCCTGCAATTATTTATTTAAGAAACGGTTTAAGATCTTAATTAGTATAATAACTAAACAAGTTAATATCAATAAAGTTATAATAATGTTTTTTACCTTTGCGGGTATTTGCATAAAATGCTATTAATACACTTAAATATTTTATATTACTTTTACAAGGAGAGTATATGAAAAAGCTAGACTTTTATCTTAACTCTGAAAACGAAGTCATAAAAAACAGCTTTTTTATTGAAAAAACTGAAGATACCAACTGCGAGCTTAGAGAAACGCTTGAAGTTACCATAAAAAATGCAAATGAAGCTTTTAATAAAGGCTGTTTTGATGATTATAAGGTATATATCAGTAAAGACAATAAAAATTGGGTAAAAGCAGATGAATACACTAATACAGATGAAGGTTATAAATTTAATATACCTGCTATGTATAACTATGCCTGCTACTACCCTGATTATAACTTAGAAAAACTATTAGACTTTGTTAAGTTTTATGGTTTAACCTACAACAAACTAAAAGCTGGGCAACCATACTTTGTTATTGGTAGCAGCTCACGCCCTGCAATTGTGTTAACCTCAAGGCTAAGACCTGGAGACAACATTGCAAGTTTTGTAACCCAAGCTATTTTGCAAGAAGTAATTAAAACATACAAACACCTTTTTAAGGACTATTGTTTTATTTTCTTCCCGTTTGTTAATATTTCTGGCTTTAAGGCGTTAAATCAATTTAACGACGCTTTTAACTATGATTTAACCACAGACTGGAGCAACTTTAACTCTAAACATTCCACTTTTATTAAACAGTTTATAAATATCTCTGATAATATTAATGAAGACCCTGAACTAATACCTCATACCTTTATTAATATTCAAGGAGACTTTAACCCTAAAACAACCATAAATGTTGAATGTAACTTACAAAACAATATAGCAAAGGCATTAAAGCAAACTTTAGCTATTAATAAAGACTATGCCTTTATAAATATTGAAGCATTTAACCCTGATAGTGTTTGTTCATACTTTGAAAGTTTAGGTTATAGCGCTATAAACATTAATGTTTCATACTTAAACAACACCCCTACCGATAGCGAGAATACTGGCAAGCTAATAATAAATAAACTTGCCCAGGCATTAAAATTAAATTAACAAACCACCCGTAGCGCTGCGGGTGATTTTTTTTATTGATTTTAAAATATAATTTCTATAGTATGCATATAAATTTCAAAAATAAATTCTAAGGGTATTTGCTATGTCTAATTTATGTGGTATCGACTTTGGTACATCTAACTCTACAATTGGTATATTAAAAGATGATAAAGCTAAGCTTGTTAACTTAGAGGGTTTGTCTAAAACTATTCCTTCAGCAATCTTTTATGAAGAAGATGATAATCTGACAGTTTATGGCAGAAATGCTCTTAACTACTATAGAGAAAACTACAATGGTAGATTACTAAGATCGTTAAAAAGTATCCTTGGTACTTCTCTTAATAACGAAAAGACATTTATTAGAGATACTCGTATCCCCTTTACTGATATCATACAAGACTTCTTTATGCACATTAAGCAACAAGCAGAACATATTGAGCAGACTAATTTAGACTATGCAGTTATTGGTCGCCCTATTAACTTTGTAGATGGTGATGATATAAAAAACAAACTTGCTCAAGATACATTAGAGCGTATTGCAAGAAATGCAGGTTTTAAAGATATTGCCTTTCAGTATGAGCCTATAGCCGCTTCTTTAAAATATGAACAGTCTTTAACAAATGAAGAGCTAGTACTTATTATTGATATTGGTGGTGGTACTACTGATATATCTGTTATTAACCTATCTCCTAAATTTACTAATATTAAAGATAGAAATAAACACTGCCTTGCTAACCATGGTGTGCATATTGGTGGTACTGACTTTGATAAACACTTAAACCTACAATCTATTATGCCTTTACTAGGTTATAATCAATCTATAGGTAATAATATGATAATGCCTAGACACTTATATCATGATATGAGTACATGGCATAGAATTAACAATATATATACTCCAGAGTTTAAACGCTCTATAATGCAATTTAAAAAGTCGTTAGACCCTATTTACTATAATAGAGTATTAGATGTTATAGAAGACAAGCTGGCAAGCTCTATTTGCTTTACAGTAGAAGAATCTAAAATAGAACTATCTACTGATATATCTGTTAATAAGGATTTAAGCTTTATTGAGCATTCTCTTAATGTAGATATTACACAAGATGATCTTTCAAAAGCTATTAATAATGACTTACAACATATTGGTATTACTATAGATGAATGTTTAAGCCAAGCACAAATTACACGAGATGATATTAATAGTATTTTCCTTACGGGTGGTTCTTCACAAATGGCATTAATTAAGCAGTATGTAAATAGCTTATTCCCTAATACTAAAATTGATAACTCTGATAGTTTATCTTCTGTAGGTACTGGTTTGGTATTAGATGCTATAAACAAATATAAATAAATTATTTGACTTATACTTATTTAGTGCTTAACATAATTGCATAACCATAATTATTTAAATAGAGCGATGTCATTTTCTTAATAAATTAAACATTATGAGGTGACTTATGTGTAAACCTACTAAAGCAGGCAAGCCCCCTTGCAAAAATAAATGCAAGAACTGCCAAAATAAAAATAAACATTTGCAAAATCAGCAAATCCCAATTGCGGTAAAATGATATAAAGCCACCTATAAATGTAGGTGGCTTAGCTTTTTCTGAAAAAAGCCTCTTTATAAAAAAGAACCTTTTCTATGATTCGATATAATGTTATCTACTTATATCTACATTATTAAAGAAAAACCTGACTATACTAAGTTTTATTTTAAATAATAAAGACTTATAAAAAACTAACAGGTATAAAAAAAGACCCCTAGTTGAGGTCTTTAATATTTTAATTTCTATTAAACATCATCTAACTGTTTACCAACTATTGATGTTTCAAGTAATGCATTCATATTTTCTTTTACTATATCTTTAAAGAAGTCTTCTAAAGCAAACCTTAAATCATCTAAGTCATCTTTCAGCGTAATAGTTTTTGTTTTCTCTTCTACTTCATTTACATACTTAAGCATTTTATCTTGTTCTGCTTTTGGTAGTTCTTGAGTATTTAGTAAGTTTCGGCTTGCTTGTATAACTTGCTCTAGCTCTACTTTACTTTTAATAAACTCTTTTTCTGAAACATCGTTTCGTGCATTCATAATAGAATCTTTTAAAATAGCTAAGCTATCTTCAGCTGAAATGCTTGACTTTAATGTCACTGATTGCTCAATACCTGTGTTTTCTTCAACTGCTTTAACTTGTAGCATTGAGTTTTCATCTAAAATAAAGCTAATTTTAATTTTAGGCATACCAGCTGGCATTGGTGGAATTCCACTTAATACTATTTTACCAAGTAAGTGACAATCTTTAACTAATTCTCTTTCACCTTGGTAAATATTTACAGCTAAGTTAACCTGATTGTCTTTAAATGTTGTAAAATTTTGACCTTTAGCTGTTGGAATTGGCGTATTACGGTCAATAATTCTTTCAAAAATACCGCCCATTGTTTCAATACCTAAACTAATTGGGTTTACATCTACTAATAAAATATCACTATTTTTGTTTAATAGTTTATCTGCCTGAATAGCAGCACCCTTAGCAACAATAGTTTCTGGGTTTACATCATTAAAAATTTTGTAATTAAAGTTAGACTCTAAAACCTTTGTAACAATTGGCATTTTTGTACTACCACCAACTAAAACAATACCGTCTAGCTCGTCTAAGTCAGCTTCTGCAATTGTTTTTTCTAAAATTGCAGTTGTTTTTTCTAACAGTGGTAAAGCTAATTTATAAAACTGATTATTTGTTAACTCGTACTTTTCACCATTATATTCGCTAATAGCTTTTGATTGTAAAGTTAACTTATGCTTTAAGTCTTTTGCTACATCTAAAAAGTCGTAGTCATTTTCAAAACCAAAGTGTTTTGCAATTGCTAAATCAAAGTCATCACCACCAAGTTGAACATCTCCATTTGTTGCCTTAACCTGGAATACTCCCTCTACTAACTTTAATACTGATACATCAAATGTACCACCGCCTAAATCATAAACTGCAAAGTTACCTTTTTTCTCAGACTCTAAGCCATATGCTAATAATGCCGCTGTAGGCTCGTTAATAAGCCTTAAGCATTTAATACCTGCTAATTGAGCTGCAATTTGTGTAGCCTGTCTTTCATTATCACTAAAAAACGCAGGAACTGTAATAACAGCTTGGTCTAGCTCTTTAATTTCCTCTGAATAACGGTAGATTTCTTTTAATTTCTTTAAAATCATCGAGCTAATTTCTTCAGGCGTATAGTTTTGCCTAATTGTAGCAATTTTAGCTCTTCCACTTTCATTAATAATTTCAATATTTTTATGTACTGGGCTTTCTTTAGCTTGCTCAAAAGTTTTACCCATTAATCTTTTAACAGATTTTAGCTTAATCTCTTTACCTTTTGTTGTCACAATATCAATCACACTAGGGAATAATGTATTATGATCTTTATCTGCAAGCAGCTTAATCTTATTATCTTTTACGTAAGCAACTACAGAGTTTGTTGTTCCCAAATCAATACCAATAGCAGTTTTTACTATTACTTTTTTATAATCTGGTTCATCAATTTGATATATTTTTTGTGACATAAAATAACACCCGTTTATATTTTTATTAGATATGTTTTAATGATTTGTTAAAGAAAATAAGTTTTGATAAATTGGCTTCAATTTCTTCATTATTTTTTGATTCTATAGCATCAACCAAACTTAAAGTAACACTTGAAACTTTCTCTTTAAGTGCCTGTTTAAAGTCAGCACTTTTAACTAAACCTTCTGCCACTTGCTCTTGTAAATCTAATAAATACATTAGGTCATTCTGGCTTAAGTTAGATTGAATTTTAGCATCTGTAAAATCATAACCATTTTGTTTTAAATAGTAAATAATAAGCTTAGTATCATCTTTTAAAGTTTCATATGCTTCATTTAGCTTAATTGTTAATTCAACCATTGTCAACTGCTCTTCTATACTATCGCAGTTATCAGGATGATATTTTTTTTGTAATGATAAGTATTTAGTTTCTAGATTATTTTTATCTAGCTTATATGTTGATTCTAAATCAAATAAGTCAAAATAGTTCATAAGAATAAATTTGCATGATATATAATGATATTATTTTAAAATTAGATTTTATTTAATTTTAGGAGGAAGCTTATAATAATAAGTAACGATAAAAATCAAATAAAATATAAATTAAAAGAATTCATTATACGAAGAATGACTCTCCGCAACCACACTCTCCCTTTTTATTTGGATTTTCGAAAACAAAACCACTTTCTAGGTCTGTTTCTTTAAAGTCAATAACAAGACCGATTAGATAAAGTAATGATTTATTGTCAATTACGATATCTAATCCATCAATATTAAGATGCTCATCGCCCATTTCTACCATATCAGCAAATTCAATTTTATAAGAAACACCGGCACAACCTTTTGTTCTTGTGCCAATTCTGATATAGCTATACTTACCAGCTTGTGCTGATAGTAAGCCTCTCATTTTTTCCTTTGCTACTGGTGTTAGGCTAAGTACTTGCATAAATATTATTTACCTTGTTTTGATTTATAGTCTTCAATTGCTGATTTAATTGCCTCTTCTGCTAAAATTGAGCAATGAATTTTTACTGGTGGTAAAGCTAACTCTTCAACAATTTCCATATTTTTAAGCTCTCTAGCTTCATCTAAAGTTTTACCTTTAATCATTTCTGTAGCTAATGAAGATGATGCAATTGCAGAACCGCAACCAAATGTTTTAAATTTAGCATCTACAATTTTATCGTCTTTAACTTCAATTTGTAGCCTCATCACATCACCACATGCAGGAGCACCAACTAAACCAGTACCTACATTTTCAGATTCTTTGTTTAATGTTCCTACATTTCTGGGATTTTCATAGTGATCAATCACTTTATCAGAATATGCCATAATAACTTCCTTTTATAATTTCTTTATATAATTTTATGTTTGTTAATTAAAATTGTTTTTATATTTTAGTGACCGCCGTGCTCGTCGTTCCATTCAATAGTAGATAAATCGATACCTTCTTTAAACATTTCCCATAGTGGGCTTAAGTCACGAAGTCTGTTAACTTCTCTAATTACAGTATCTGTTGCTTCTTCAATTTCTTCTTTAGTAGTAAATCTACCAATACCAAATCTAATTGAAGTATGTGCAAGCTCGTCACCTTTACCCATTGCTAATAACACATATGAGCTTTCTAATGATGCTGAAGTACATGCAGAACCTGATGATACTGCTAAGCCTTTAATTGCCATCATTAAAGATTCACCTTCGATATGAGCAAACGATAGGTTTAAGTTACCAGGGATACCATGCTCTAACGAGCCATTTAAATAAACTTCTTCTAACTCTTTATTTAAGCGGTTGAACATGTATGATTTAAACTCAATTAGTTTTTTAGCTTCTTCATGCATTTCTTCTTTTGCAATTCTTGCTGCTTCACCAAAACCAACAATTAGTGGAGTTGATAAAGTACCAGAACGCATACCACGCTCCTGTCCACCACCGTGGATAAGTGGAGTTAGTCTTACTCTTGGTTTTCTTCTTCTAACATATAATGCACCGATACCCTTAGGTCCGTAAATTTTATGCCCTGAAATACTCATTAAGTCAATATTCATATCTTCTACATCAAGCTCAACTTTACCATATGCTTGTGCTGCATCAGTATGGAAAATCACACCTCTTTCTCTACAAATTTGACCAATTGCTTTTAAGTCTTGCACTGTACCTGTTTCGTTATTTACACCCATAACTGAAACTAATACAGTTTGATCTGTAATTGAGTTTTTTAGTTCTTCAAGGTCAATTGTACCATCTTCTTGTACTGGTAGAACTGTTAGCTTTTTACCTTGTTGTTTTAAATATCTTGCTGTATCAATAACACATTTATGTTCTGTTGCAACTGTAATTAAATGGTCACCTTTATCTTTATAAAAGTCCATTGCACCTTTAAGTGCTAAGTTGTTTGATTCAGTAGCACCTGATGTAAAAATAATATCTTTAGCATCAGCATTAATTAATTCTGCTACATGTGTTCTTGCTTCTTCTACAGCTTTTTCACTTTCCCAGCCGTAGGCATGCGTACGAGATGCCGCATTACCAAAAATCTCGCTAAAGAATGGCATCATCTTTTCTACAACTCTAGGATCTACCGGAGTTGTAGCTTGATAATCCATATAAATTGGCATATCTGGTCTTCTATTAAGCATTATTTATTCCTTTGTATTAATTGTTCGTATGATTTTAAGAACTTTTCAATATCTTCTTTTACAGTTTCTGGTCCAATAGAAACTCTTACTCCGCATGATGCTAATTCATCTGAATAACCTAAAGCTTGAATAACATCTGATGTTTTTACTTTACCACTTGAGCAAGCCGAACCTGCTGAAATGCAAACATCATTCATATCCGCATTAATAACTTGTGTTTGAGAATCAATATGGGGGCTAATAATATATGATGTATTAACAACTCTATTGCCTTTGGCTCCAACAATTATTGCATTTGGATTTAACTTTAAAACCTCTTGCTCTAAAAATTCTCTTAAAGTTTTAATGCTGTCGTGTTTATCACCAATATCTTCCAAAACTTCATTAACTACTTGTAAAGTTGCTAAAGCCTGAACATTTTCTGTACCTGCTCTTCTACCTCTTTCTTGTCCACCACCGTGGATTAATGCAGCCAAGTCAGCCTTACCGTCAGTAATAACAACCCCAGTTCCTTTTGCTAATCCAAGTTTATGAGGAGATAAAGTCATTAAATTAACGCCTAAGTCATCAAAGTTAACTTCAATTTTACCCCATGCCTGAGTAGCATCAGTATGCACTAAACATTTATACTGTTTACAGATTTGTGCAACCTGCTTAACATTTTGAATAATACCTGTTTCACTATTTACTAAACTTAATGTAACAAAACTGTAATTTTTTGTTTTAAGTTTTTCTTCTAAGTCTTGTAAATTTACAGATAAATCTTCATTTAATTCTAAAAAATCAATTTCAAATCCTATTTCTTGTAAACCAGATACAACCTCAGCAATGCTAGGATGCTCTAAAGGTGAAACTAAAATTTTACCTTTATACTTACTAGCAATAGACTTTAAAATAAGATTGTTAGATTCACTACCACCTGAAGTAAATATAACTTGCTCTTGACGAATATTAAATAAGTCTGACAATGCATACCTTGCATTATCAACTACCATTCTTGCTTGCAAACCAATTTTATGACTAGACGATGGATTACCAATAATATCCATCGCCTTAATCATTTCTTGTTTTGCTAAATTATGCAAAGGAGCTGTTGAGTTATAATCAAGATAACTTGCCATAAATTTAATAAACCTTAATTGATGTTTTAATTATAATAATTTTATTTTGATAAGTTTTTACAAGTGTGCCTACCTTCATCGTATACTGGTAAGTTTCTTGTTAAAACCATAGCTAATGTAATATCGTTCATGAAAGTTTCGATATGTTCTGAAAGGCTCATCCATAAATCGTGTGAGTTACACTTAACGCCTTTAACACAGTTACTTGTACCTGCACATCTTGTTACTAAAATTGCCTCTTCAACTGCACTTGTAATTTCATTTAATCTAATTTCATAAGTATCTTTAGCAAGTTTATAACCACCACCTGGCCCTCTTGAACTCACTACTAAGCCTGCTTTTCTTAATTTAGCAAAAAGCTGCTCTAAATAAGATAGTGAAATATCTTGTTTTTTTGAAATCTCTAATAAACTAACTGGCCTTGTAGATCCATCTTCAGACTCTTGCATCTGAGCAAGCTCTAACATAGCCATAATGCTGTAACGACCTTTAGTAGATAGTTGCATTATAATACCCTTTCATATTTTATCATTAAATAACCCTTTGGCGTTGTCGGGTATATATTATCCCTTTTTTTTATTAAGGTCAATAGCATTTTTAAAAAAATTACAAAAAAATTGTGTTTTTTTAAAAAAACAATTCAAAAATCAGAGAATTATCAATAAAACATTGATAATCAGTTACATCTATGCTATTATTAAATATAAAGAAAATAAGAATAATATAATATTAAAAAAGGACCGCATATCTTCAATGTCTAACATAGTATTTCAAGGCCCTGCTGGCAGAATCGAAGCTAAATTTTTTGAAAACAAAGAAAACCCTAATGCTCCAATTGCGCTAGTGCTACATCCACACCCAATGCATGGTGGTACAATGAACAATAAAGTAACTTATAAACTGTACGAATCATTTGCTAAAAATGGATTCTCAGTTTTAAGATTTAACTTTAGGGGAGTTGGCCATTCAGAAGGTCAGTTTGATAATGGCGAAGGTGAGCTTAATGATGCAGCTGCAGCACTAGACTGGCTACACAACTTAAAACCACAAGCTAAAGAAATTTGGTTATCTGGTTTTTCATTTGGTGCATGGATTGCTATGAAACTTATCATGCGTCGACCTGATATTGATAACTTTATTACTGTTGCACCTCCTATTGGCAACCAAGACTATGACTTTTCATCATTCAACTTATGCCCAACAAGTGGTTTGGTTGTTTCTGCTGAATTAGATGATATTGTTGATTATAACGATATCGAGAATTTCTTAAAGCAAGTACAAAGAGTTGAAGATGCTAAAATTAACTACGCTAAAATTAACGGTGCTCATCATTTATTTAATGA
>PTJW01000002.1 GCA_002937495.1 Pseudomonadota bacterium
AAAAGTTTAATTCTAATTGAATATTACGCATTTTTGGTCTATTCTATAAGGTATAGTAATCAATAAAATATATGATTAGACAGTTGTTTTATTGTTCTATTACATACTAAATAAATATAATATTTAATTAAGGGTTATATAAAATGAATAAAAAGTTTATTATTGCAGGTCTAGCTACTTTAGTTGCTGGTAACGCATCTGCATTAAGCTTAAAAGATGGTCTGGGGGTAGTATTTGAAGAGAACCCAGCTCTACAAGCAGTAAAAAATGAATTAAAAGTTAAAGAGCAAGAAAAGAACCAAGCAAGATCAGGTTTTATGCCAGATGTTGAAGCATCATACTCTTTGCAAGATCAAAATATTAACCTTGAAGGTGCTCCTTCAGGTGATGCAAGCCCATCGGCAGGTTCGGTAACATTATCTCAACCTTTATTTACTGGTGGTGCAACATTAGCTGGCTTTAAAGCGGCTAAGTATAGTGTACAAGCAGCTGACTTTAACTACTCATTACAACAGCAAAATACTTTTAAATCTGCAGCTAATACATATCTATCAGTATTAACAGCTCAAGAAGTGTACGAGTTTAATAAGCGTCAGGTTGCAACAAACACTGAAGAAATGAAAAGAGTTAAACAAAGATTTGAACTTGGTGATATTACTTTACCAAACTTAAAAGAGTTTGAAGCTCGTTTATCAGGCTACATTGCAGAAAAAGAAGCTGCATACGGTAATTTATTAGCTGCTAAAGCTGCGTTTATTGCAATATTTGGTCGCCCAGCTGATGATTTATTATGGCCTTCAATTAGCCCTAACTTACCAGCAAGCTTAGATGAAACTTTAGATGTTGCAAGACAAAACAACCCAGATATTTTACAGCAAAAGCTATTATTAAAAGCAAGTCGTGAAAATGTTGATGTTGCAAGAGCTGGCTTTATGCCAAAAGTTTCAGCAGTTGCAAGCTGGTCTAATAACTCAAACAGCTATGGTTCAACAGATACAAACGTAACAACAGTTGGTGTACAAGCAAGCATTCCTTTATTTAAAGGTGGTGAAACTGTTGCATCATACAAAGCTGCTAAGTTAAGAAAGCTACAATCTGAAGATAACTTAAGACAAAAAGTTAGAACAATTGAAGCAATCGCATCAAACTCATATAATGACTTACAGGTGCAAATTCAGAGAGTTAAAGCTCTTAAGGTTCGTTTAGAGTCATTCCAAATTACTACTGATGCTGTTGAAAAGCAAGAAGCAGCAGGTGAAGCTTCAATTATTGATGTTTTAGATGCTAGAGATGATGAATTTTCAGCTAAAGTTGATTTACAACTAGCTAAACAAGCTTTAGATTTAGCTAAGCTAGAATTACTATCATCAGTTGGTAAATTCACAAATCAAGACTTAGAAAATGTATTTCTAGCTGAACAAGCTAAATAATTATTTGATTAAATCTTAAAAATATCGCATAATAGTTACATATAAAACTAGATTAAAGTATAGGCCTTATAAATAGGTTGGTGCTTTAATCTAGTTTTCTTAGATTTTTAAACACACAAAGTTAAAGGGAAAACCATGAACAATAGTTTTTATATTACAACGCCAATTTACTACCCATCAGGTAAGCCACATTTAGGCCATGCTTATTGCACACTAGCTTGTGATGCACTAGCTAGATTTAACCGTTTAGAGGGTAAAAATGTACTGTTTGCTACAGGTACAGATGAACACGGTCAAAAAATTCAACAAAAAGCAGACGAACTAAAAATTACTCCTCAAGAGTATGTTGATAATATGCGTAAAGACTTTAAAACATTAACTCCTTTAATGAACTTTTCAAATGATGATTTTATTTCTACAACAGAAGAACGTCATAAAAAAGCAGCTCAAGAAATGTGGAAAAGACTAGAAAAAGCAGGTTATATCTACAAAAGCACATATTCAGGTTGGTACTGTGTTTCAGATGAAGCATATTTTACTGAAGAAGAGCTAGTAGATGGCAAAAGCCCAGATTCAGGTAACCCTGTAGAGTGGATGGAAGAAGATTCATACTTCTTTAAACTATCTGCATTTACAGATAAACTACTTGAGTTTTATGAACAAAACCCTGACTTTATTCAACCAGAAATTAGAAGAAATGAAATTATTAGCTTTGTTAAACAAGGTTTACAAGATATTTCAATTTCAAGAAGTAAATTTAACTGGGGTGTGCCAGTGCCAGGTGATGAAAAGCATGTAATGTATGTTTGGATTGATGCCTTAACAAACTACTTAACAGTAGCAGGCTTCCCTGAAAAAGATATTACTGAATTTTGGCCTGCAAATGCACATGTTGTAGGTAAAGATATCGCAAGATTCCACTGTATTTATTGGCCTGCAATGTTAATTGCTGCAGATATTCCAACTCCTAAAACTGTTTTTGTACACGGTCACTGGGTTGCTGAAGATGGCAGAAAAATGTCTAAATCATTAGGTAATGTTATTGATCCATATGAAGTTGTAGAGCAGTTTGGTCAAGACCAATTAAGACTATATCTTTTAAGTGCAATTACATTTGGTGGTGACGGTAGTTTTTCTAGAGATGCATTTATTGCAAAGTCAAACTCATACTTAGCTAATGACTTAGGTAACTTATTCCAAAGAGTATTAAGCTTTGCTCATAAAAACTTTGATGGTAAAATTCCTGCATTAGGTGAGTTAACAGATGAAGATAAAGCATTTTTAGCTAACTTTGAAGGTCTTGCCGATAGAGTTAAAGCACAAATGGATGATTATAAGATTAATTCAGCAATTGAAGAGATTTGGACATGCGTTCGTGCTGCTAATAAATACATGGAAGAGCAACACCCATGGACTTATAAAAAAGAAGACCCTGCAAAGTGTGGTCATATCTTAAGAGTTCTTATGGAATCATTTAAGTTCTTAGCATGCTTAACAGAGCCGTTTATTCCAACTGGTGCAGCTAAACTAGCTAACCAATTAGGTTATGAAAAATTAACACTTGCTGACTTAAATGAGCTTATTTCATTACAAGAAGGTAAAGAGTTTGATAAGCCTGAAGGAGTTTTCGCAAGAATTCAAATTGAAGAAGCTTAATAAAATATAAATAAAAAAAGAGAGGTCGTTTTAGGCCTCTCTTTTTAATTGCTGATTAACATATTTCATCCCATTCTACTGCTTTACCCGAGCAGATTTTAAAAATATGGGGTGTGATGTTGGCTTCTGGAACTGTATGGAAGTCAACTGGCATTGTTAGGTAGTTGCGAAAATCTGGTAAATTGTAGAACTTGTTTGTTTGTAAGTATGAGTCGAATACTGAAATAAAGATGAAATTAATTACAAAATCAAATTTATATTTATGACCCTTTTTTATCCTGTGTTGATAATGAACTTTTTTTAGTTCATCAATTTCTTGTTGAATTTTTTGTTTGTTAATATTAACTCCTCGTACAAGTTTCCAGACTATATCATAGTATTTATTGTGGGTAAATTGTACATTGCACTGATTAAAGTGCTTTAAAGCAAGGTTTGCAGTGCGTTCATGCAGCGGAATTGTATCTGGAAGAATATGTGTTTCAAGTGCTGACATACTATCACCTCATAAGCGATAAAATATTAAGAAAAAGTGTTGGTATGTATAAATTATAACTATAAAAATAATATTTTTTCAAGGGTATTTTATTTAAAACTATAAAAAAATATTAAAACGCCTTTTTTTAATGCAAAATAAAGCTTCATATGTTTGACAAATGCACCCTATAAAAGCTATTATATATGTGAATTTAAAGTAAAGAGGGAATTTATGAAAAGCTTTTTAAAAGTTGAAAATATGGTGGTCGATTCGCACTGTCATTTAAATATGATTAAGCAAGATTTAGACTCAGTAATGAAAAATGCACAAGAAAATGGCTTGATGCATATGTTAACTATTTGTACTCAACTTTCAGATATGGATACAATTAAACCAATTGTAAAAAAATATAAAAATGTTTCATGTACTTTTGGTATTCACCCCCATGAAGCAGAGCAAGAGCTTTTAACAGTAGAGCAAATTATGCAATTTGCAAAGTCAATGAATGCAGTTGGTATTGGTGAAACTGGCTTAGATTATTTTTATGACCATTCAGATAGAAAAATGCAAAAGCAAAGCTTTAAAAATCATATAATTGCAGCATCAAAGTTAAATTTACCAATTGTTATTCATACTAGAGATGCTGAAGATGATACAATGGCTATTTTAGATGAAATGAGAAAAGACTATGACTTTAAAGCAATTTTCCACTGCTTCTCATCTGATATTCGTTTAGCTGAATATGCAGTTAAGCATGATATTTATATGTCGGCATCTGGTATTTTAACATTTAATAAATCTGAAAATGTAAGAGAAGCATTCAGAATTATTCCAAAGCATTTACTTCTAGTAGAAACTGATTCTCCATTTTTAGCGCCAGTGCCTTTTAGAGGTAAAGAGTGTGAACCAGTTATGACAAACCATACTTTACAATGCTTAGCAGACTTACACCATGTTAATGTTGAAGATATGGCAAAACAAACAACACAAAATTTTAGAACTTTATTTAAAAACGTAATTAAATAATAAAAAGAGGTTTTTTATGGCACAAGTAGCTTGTTACAAATGTGGAGCACATCCAGGGCATTCAAATAAAAGATTGGATGTTCTAAAACTATTTAAGTGCTTAGATTGTGGAACAGTTGCTTGTATTCCTCACCGTAAAGGTATGGTAGGGGGAGAGTGTGAAGAATGTGGTTCTACTCGTTTTTCTACTATTATGGGCGGTAAAGGTAAAGATCAGTCTGGTGGTGCTGTTGCAGGCGGAGGATCTGGTTCAGGTGGTGGTTCAGCACCAGCTGCTGAAGGCTCAAATGATAGAGCAGTTAGTGCTTCTCAGTTAAAATCAATGCAGACTGAAAGAATTAACGCAGAAAAAGAAGTAGCACAAAGAAAAGAAGATGCTCAAAGAAGAGCTATTCAAAACCAAATATCAGCTCAACAAAGAAAAGAAGCTGACGAAGCTGAAAAAGCAGTACAGGCTCTTTTAGGTGATAAAAAGGTTATTATGGACCATTCTGCTGAAGAATTGGTTTCAAAAATTAATAAACATTTACCAGATGGCGTTAGTTTAGCAGGCTTAAAAAAAGAAATTGACGATGATAATAAGCAGTCAGTACCTGGTGAAACTTGCTCAATTTCAGACAAGCAAAAGCATGATGAAAAATCTAAGAAAGCTAAAAAAGCTAAACAGATGATTAGCAATGCTATGTCTAAAGCTAATATTAAAAATGAAATTCAGTCATTAATGGATTCTCAGGCTATGTCGCAAGTTTCAGATGTTTCAGCTGATACATCTTTAGTTGGGGTGCATGCTCAAAATATGGTTGCTGTAATAAAAAATGCGAAAAAAGTCAAAAAGAAAAAAGAATACTCTAAAAATGAAAATGAAAAAGAGCTAACTAAAGATGAGAGTGAAAAAGAGCTAACTAAAGATGAAATGATTAGCGTTACAAAAGCACAAAGAGTTCATAAAATTAAGCTATTAGATAGTTTTTGTGTAAAAGCTGATAAATCAATTAGCTTACAAGATGTAATTGTACAAAGAGAAAACGCAGAAAAAAATATTGCTAAATATATTGAAAATGAATTTGACTTAGAGGGTTCATCTCTTGAATTAACACTAAAGGTTAATAATTTTATTCCGCTTGATTATATTGATCATTTATTAAACTTAAGAGCTGAAGATTTAAAAGAGAAAAAAGTAAATATTATTACAGGTATCATTGCCCAAAACTTAACTTTTGATACAGAGGGTTATTTAGATCAATTTGCACTTATTTTACCTCAAAAATCATATATTAAAGGTATTTACGCATCATTTGCTATTAATGAAGATTATACTTTAGAAGAGCAAAGAGAGATCAACCTTAAGCTATTAGATATGGCTCAAGAAAATGATAAATTTGTTTATTTAGGTATTTCAGGTTGTCCAATATCACACTGGAAATCTATTTTTGATGAGTATGATTTATCAGAAATTCAGTTTGTTTATACAGATATTATTACAAGTTCTGAAGAATTAGATTTTATTAAAGAAAATAACATTAGAGTATTAATTCGCCCTGATGTTGACTTTGCATATTATGCAGAAATTTTAAAAGATTATAATAATATTTGCTTTGGTTCTGCATTTGTTAAGTCTGCAGGTGATAACCCTAGTCAAGAAGAAAAGAACTCTGGTATTTTAACTAAAATACTAAAAAGTATGAGCGATATTGACAAAAACTTTATAGAAAAGTTGCTAAATATTTAAAAAGTGATTAAAATATAGCAATGTAGATTGTTATAAATAAAAATAAAGAGTATGAAAATGAGAATATTAATTTTATTACTAGCCTTAACAAATATTGCTTATGCTGCAGATAGTAATAAGGTAACTATTAATACAATAAACAAAACAGTACTTCATACTCAAAACAATAAAAATTTAATGTCAGCTAAAGAAAAAAACGATGTATTATCTCCACTAATTGATGTGTATCAGACTTGTATTGACAAGGGCATGATTTATTTAGGTGCAGGTGCAACAGATGTTGATGCTGATAATTGTTATGATGTAACAAATACAACAAACCCTGAAACTCAATTTAGGCAAGTTGTTGTTGGTAGAATTGGCCCTGTAACTTATAACCCTGTAACATCAGGTTATTCAGGTAGATTTAATGCAGATAATAGATGTAATAACGCTTATGCTGGTTCAAGAGCTATGACATATGATGATATTAAATTTGTAAGAGATGAAATTGTTACATTAAACTATACTGGCGATCATTGGATTATGGATGCAGTAGGTACAATCCATAGCTATACTAACTCTAATAATATCGAGTTTGTTTCTAAAGCTTTAACTGACGGTGGTGATTCTTCAGATTCTGCTATTGTTAATAATTTAAATGATTGCAGAGGTTGGAATGACTCAGGCTCACCTGTTGGTTATGCTTTAAGTTTATATCGTGATGGTTCATCATATAAAATTAAAAAAATAGCATGTAACCAATCTGCACGAATTATTTGTGTGAAAAACTAGGAGGCTAAAATTATGAAAAAATTATATATTCTTGCTTTTTTAGTTGCTAGTTTTAATGTTTCAGCTGCTGATGGTGATAGTAAAACAGTAACCACTGAATTAGGTTCTCAAGAAACTTTATTACAAGAAAATTACGAGAATTTTACAGATTTAAAAATCAAAATGGATAATTTAGATTCTACGTTAACAGCTTTTGAAACTTGCAAAGCTAAAAATAAAGTGTTTTTAGGTGTTAATGCATCAGGTTCAGATTCTGATAATTGTGTTGATATTAAACAAATTAAATTCCCTAGAAAATCTATTAAGCCTGAATGGGCTGGTTATACTGATAGTAGATATTATGGTAATATGTCAACATCAACATCCGCTGTCAATACATCAAGCACATCAGAGCCATATGGTAGATATAGAGCAGATTTTTTATGTCGTAATAAATACGGTGCAAATGCAAGAGCATTAACACTATCAGATTTAAAATATGTATACAAAGACATAAAAAAGAATAACCAATATTTTGATACACCAACATCATCTCAAAACACAATTTGGTTGTTTGATGCAATTGAATCATTTGATGCAGTATATGGTAGAGCAGTTTATGCTTTAAATAATTTAGCACAGTCTAATACAGGTACATGTTTAGCTTATACAACAGCTACAAATCCATCTGGTATTTCAGGTTCGCCTGTATTAATGGTTAGAGGTGGCAGCCCTTATGATATTATTATTAATAGTGGGCCTTGTTCTATTAAACGCCATATTGCATGTGTAACAGAATAGTATTTAAAACATAAAAGAGGTTTAATACAATGGAAAGAAGATCAGGACAACAAAGAAGAAAGCCTATTAGATTTCTAAAATCAGGAAATACTAATATTGGTCGTCGTTTAGAAGATTTAGAATTCTCAGTGTTTTTAAAAATGGGAATATTTACTGCTATTATTTTAACAGCCTGTGTATTTGCTATTTTATATATCAACTAGTTTTTTATATTAATAAAAAAGCCCTAGAGTTATATCTAGGGCTTTATTTTATTTAGTATTATGCTCTTGCAGCTTTAGATGCTACTTTTTCATCATACATTTGGTCATCAGCTTGTTGTAAAACATCTTTAATTTTAACATCTTCTTCTTTAAATATGCTTGACTTACCAATGCTTATCCTTGGAGTTAATGTGTCGATTAAATCTGTCTGTTCAACTGTAATAGGCTGCTCAATCATTTCTCTTAGTTCAGCTTTAATTTTTGCTTCATCTGTTTGGTCTGCAATAATAATAGCAAACTCATCACCACCAAATCTATAAGCTTTTGCTTTTTTATCTGAAATAAACAGCATCATTCTTTCAGCAACAGCAATTAATACTTCATCACCAACATTATGACCATATGTGTCATTAATTTGTTTAAAGCCGTTTAAGTCCATATAGTATAAGCTAAAGTCTAATTTTTCAGATCTTAACTCGTTAAAGTAAGCTTCAAAGCCTTTTCTATTTTCTAACTTAGTTAGTTGGTCTAGGTAAAAGATTTTATTAATAAATACTTTATGAATATGCTGAGAGTAATCAGCTTTTAAAGTATATGAGCTTTTACCATAGTATAAAGTTTTTAAAGTTTCAGCAGGTATATCTAATGTCTCACTTGCTTTATCAAAGTCTTGCTCGTAAAAATCAACTGTAATTTTAACAATTTCATAATCTTGCATAGAGTTTACAGAGTGTCCAATAGAAATTACTTTATCTTTAATTTTTACAGCATTCTTAATTTTTGAAATAATGTTTGAACCATTAATGTCTTTAAGGTGTTTTCTTGATTTTAAGTATGCTCCCCACCATGAACCAACAGCCATAAAAATAGATAAACCAAGTAAAATTAAGCTATTGTTTGACTCAAAGAAATGTGAAGTTGGAGAAATACCTGTTCTTACTAAAATCCATTCTAAAACAAATGTTACAAGAGGAATTACTGCTAAAATTGTTAACACTCCTTCACTTGTAATTTTATAACTTGCAGACCATTGGAAAAATCTGATAAATGGAGCAATACAGCAACCAAATACAACACCAGTTAATACAGTTGGTAAATGGAAAAAGTCAGCAAATGAAACTAGGCTTGTTTCAAAACCTAAAGCATTAAATAAGCCAAAGTATTTATCAATTGCACAAATTACTAATAGGGCAACAAATACCATCATACTTGTAACAAATGTTGCAAATGATATAACTCTCATTTGTCCTCTGATACCACTTTCTTTAATTGCTTTTTCATTAGTAGAGTGATTTTCAGGGATAAAGTAACCCATAGCTTCTAAAACAGCTAAAGTTAAACATAATAGTGCAATATTAATTAAATATGCAGGGTCTTGCAGAGCAAAAATAACAGACATTGCAATTAAAATAGTTGTTACTGTAATCATGTCGTATTTTGTAGGTTTTCTATTATTAAATACTAGTGATAAAATAATACATACAGGAACCGTTAGCCTTAATAAAATAGACAACTCTGTGCTTGATACATACTTAATTAAGTAAATTTCAACAACAAAGCTTAATAGGTATGCAACACCATAAACCCAAGTACCAATATTTTTTAGTGTGTCTGTAGCAAAACGACCTGGACCTGCTAGAATCATCATTGTTAAAGCATTACCAATTAAATAATAAAGCGGAAAAGTAAAAGCTTTAATATCAAAATTAATACCAATAAATTTAATGTATAGGTTATATAGAGTATCACCTAATACAATACCAAATGCTTGTAAAATACCAATTAAATACATTTATAAAACTCCTTTAATATGCAAAAGCAATAATTATACTTGAAAATAAAAATGTAAACATTACTACAATGCAAAAGCACCATAGGTAAATGTCTGTAGGGCTTGCAGATTCAATTAAACCCATAGCCGCGCGTTTCTCATTAAATACTTGAGGAGTAGATATTGATTTTCTTCTGTCGTGTTTCATATTTTAGATTGTTCTTTCTTATTTTTTAGTCTAAAATGAGTTTATGTTAGAAAAAATAAATTCAATTTTAAAGTTTAAATATAGTTTTATCGCCTTTTTATCATTTACAAGTGCGATAGTATTAAATTTATTGTCTAACCTTAACTATTTTACTATATCATTATTAATAATAATATGTAGCCTTTTAATGGTATTTTTTGCCTTAAAGTGGCAAAAAATTAAAATTAGTTTAGTCTGTGGTGTCTTTTTTGTCGCAGGATTAGTAACTTCAGCTATTTACAATGACAATTTTAGAGTTTATGAACTAAATGATATCATTAATAATGAAAGAGCTTGGGTATCTGGGCAAATTAGCCAAATAGATATTAAAAATAAATATGCCAAGTTAGAATTGTCAAATCCAACAGTTTATTCAGACACTTTTGATGCCTTGGATTATAAATATGTTCCTAATTTATTAGTTTCTACACATTCATCTAGGTTAACAGAAGCAAAAATAGGTGATCAGTTTGTAGCGCAAGTGCTATTAAAAAAGCCAAGTGGTAAATTATTTGCTGATGATTTTGACTATGCTAGTTATTTATTAGGTAACCGTATAAACTTAACAGCACAGGTAAGGGGTGATATTTATATTACAAAGCCGGCAGCTAGTTATACTTTGTTGCAGCAATTAAAAAACTATAGGTTTAATGTAGCAAATAAAATTAATAATTATTATGAAGATAAAGGTGTTTCAGGCCTTTCTATTGCTTTAATTACTGGTTTTAGGGGCTATTTAGATAATAATATTAAAGATGACTTTAAATACTCTGGCTTGGCCCATTTAATGGCTATTAGTGGTATGCATATGGCTTTTTTAGCAGGTATTGTATTTTTATTAGTTAGGTTTATGATTTGTTTAGTGCCAGTTATTGCTTTAAATTATGATTCAAAAAAAATAGCTGGGTTTATTACTATATTTTTTGCATTATTTTATTTAATTTTAGCAGGTAGTAGTTTACCAACAATCAGAGCATTTTGCATGGTCTTAATGTTTGTCATAACATTATTGTTTAATAGAAGTAAACTAGCATTGCATACATTGTGCATAATAGCTATATTAATTTTAACTTTTGACCCGATGGCTATCTTTTCTGCAAGTTTTCAGCTGTCATTTTCAGCGGTATTTGCAATGTTGTTATATAACCAGCTAAAGCCATTTGAGTTGCATGTTGATTTTTCAACATCTGCAAAAATATTCAGAAATTTCATTAATACATTAAATATTTCGATAATTGCATTTACAGCAACTATGTTTTTTGTGGCATCTCATTTTTCATATATTTCAATTTATTCAATTTCAGCTAATGTTATAGCTAGTATTTTAATGGCATTTATTGTTATGCCTGTTCTTTTTGTATTTTTTATAGGTTATGTTGTTTTTGATATTCAAATTTTTGCCAACTTAAACCAATATAGTTTAAATTTATTAATTGAACTAGCAAATTACTTTGCAAATTTTGATAATGCAAGCGTTTATATTTCTGAAAATTACAGCTATGTTTTATTAGCAGCCTCATTGCTTATTTTAGGCTTAATAATATTTGATTTTAACCGAAAATACTTACTTTCTGGAGCTATTTTATTAGTAGTTTTATTAATTCCTGTTAAATTTAATTTAAAACCAGAAATTTTAGAATTATCAAATAGTTCAGTAGCTCTTAGATTAGAGGATAAGTATGTTTTATTAGGCGATTTATCAAAAAGAGAGCTAAAAAAAGTAAGTACTTACTATCATATTGATAAAATTGGCAATAACTTAGCTAAAAATTGTGATTCTAGTGGCTGTATTTATGATTTTGCCAATCAAAAAATCCTTCAAATGAATGAAGGATTTAATGAATCTATTGAAGATGTATATTTAACTGATTATATCGTAAAAGATTTAACAGAATAATAAAATTATGGTTGGGTAAATGACCTTTTAAATTTATACATTATGCTAATGTCTTTTTTAGCTCTAACTTTGCCTTTGCCATAGCCATCATTATTGTCAAAAATTTTATCCATTTGTAAACCAATAGAAGGTAAATCTCTGTCTAATCCTTCAATTTCAATCCACATTGCACATGGTTTATTTGCAGATACGCAACTAGGTTGCCAAATAGCAGGGTCCCAGTCTGTTTCAGATGCATATCTTAAATATACATATAAGTTATTCAAGCTAGATCCTGCTTTAATTTTTAAGTCAGAACCAGTGTCTTCTTCATAGCTTAAGTAAGGGCCATTCCAGCCATCAACATTTGCAGGCTTTTTTATTAAGTCGATTATTTTATAATGAGCTGTCGAGTGAAATCTTGGTTCAGAACCTGTATCTAAAATATATTGCTCAATAGCTTTTTCAATTTCATTAATTTCTGCAATTGCAGCTGTTACTTTTGATTCTTGAATAGCAGAATATAAGGCAGCGCCAGAGATAACAGATAAAGCACCAAAAATAGCTAGAGCAATACGCGCATCAAGGCCAAACATAGCACCTTTGTTTAATTTAATCGTTTAAATTCTCCTTATGCGAGGAATGCCTCTGTAAAGTAATCTATGGTCTGTAGAGCTAGCATCAAGCCCTCGAATATTTCCAGTTAAAGCTCCATCAGAGTTATCTACTAATTTGTCTAAAATATCAAATAAAGCTTTAACATTAGCTTTAGCAGTAGCGCTATTACCGCTATATATCATAACCCATTCTGAGCAGTCATTATCATTTAAAACACATTCATTAGCAGTTCCTGGTGTTGTCCAGTCAGAGCTTTTAAAAATCCTAAAGTCAAATCCAGAAGTTGGACCCATTTGTACATTAATACTATTTTTTGAAGATCTATCATTAATTCGAGAACCCTCAATGTATGGGCCTTCCCATGAACTTAAATTTTCTCTATTGTTAATTAAATCTCCACCATATAAAGTAGATGTAGCTTCTTGAGGTAGTTGCTTACCATTATTTAAGTAATACTCTTCACTAGCTTTAACCATTTCGTTTAAAATTTGCCTTGAAGATTCTGCTTTAGCATTTTGAATAGCAGAATATAAAGCAGCGCCAGAAATAACAGATAAAGCGCCAAAAATAGCTAGAGCAATACGGGCATCAAGGCCAAACATAGCACCTTTTTTTAATAACATATTTTGTATCCTTTTATTTTTATTTAATAATATGTTAGCAGTATTTAGATATAGTATACAAATATTTTATCATCTTTTTTTATGATATAAGCTTTTTTTAATCTCATGTATAGCATAAATATAACACCTAGGCATAATGCAATACTACTTGCAAAAAAGATATTAGCGCTTGGGTCATAATTTACCTGAATACCAGAAACTTGGTCATAATCAATGCTTGTTAACCTAATAATAAAGTTAATATTAAGTTGGTTATAAATTTCTAAAGCATGGATTAGTTTTGATAGATATTCTTTTTTATCTTCAGGTGTTAAAGTTTTTACAAACTTAGCAATATCTTGTTTAAATTTAGAATGGTTATTTTTATTTAACATACCAGCAAATAGGTTTAGCATTTGCTGATTACTATTTTCAATACCTACAGGAATTGTTTTAAATATAAGCTGACCATTTTCATCTAAGAAACCTACACCCAATAAGTCAGGGTGGTCTTTGTAAGTTCTAAATACTGAAGTTTCACCTAAAGAATCTGTAATTGTATAATCTACTGAATAGCCAAAGTCTTGCTCTTTATATTTTGTAGACTCAGCATTTGGTAACATTGTGTTTTTATTAAATGTATTAATAGTAATTTTATAGTCATTAAAGTTTAAATCAACAGGTTCATCAATTTTAGCTTGGTATGACTTAAGGCTTGATGTTTTTAAATTAAAAGCATCAAATTGAATATTATTTACATTTTCATAATAGCTGCTTTGGTATAAGCCAAAATTATTGATAAATAGTGGGCTGTTAACTTTTAAATTATGTGTAGCTAAAACTTGGTTTGTATCTTTATCTAAAATTTTAACTTTTGAAGTAAACTCTTTAACAATGTTTGATGAGTATCTATCAATTGAAAACTCTTCATTTCTAATAGTAAATGGTAGTTTAACTAAGTATCTTTCATCATCAGATTTATAAATAATAGCTTTTGATGTTTGAGTGCCTTCAATTAAGTCGACATCTGCTCTAAAGCCAAAAAATCCATTAACAATACCAGCAATACATAAGCCTAGCACTCCAATATGTGTAGCAAAGTAACCAATTTTATGAGTTACTTTATATTTAAAATATACTGATACTATATTGTTTTTTTCTAATTTTATAGATTTGTAATTTTTATTATCTTCAAGTTTAAATTTTTCAGTTTTTAGATGTTTTTGTGCATCTTTTAAGCTTGAAAATTCCAGTTTTTCAGCTTTTTCTAAGTCTTTTTTATTATCAATTGCAATAGGTTTAAATATTTGTTTATAAATAACTTTACCATTAATCAATAAGCATGCAACTAGTGAAAATATTAGTAAAACTAAAAAGAATAAATACCAAGCACTAAAATAAGCTCTGTCAAAATCTAATAAGTTGATTATTTCACCCCAAAGTAAGCCGTACTGGTCTTGGTATTGCTCTAATGTTCTGTTCTGCGGGATAATTGTCCCGATAATTGAACCGATAGTTAGGAAGATAAAAATAAAAATCGCTACATCCATTTTTACAAATGCTTTGATTAGCGATTTTAAATTAAACTTAGTCATATTTTATCCTTTATAAATAAAGACTAATCTTTGTTTGTAAAAGCGTTAACATCAATTTCAAGTTGCTTAATTTTTTTGCGTAAAGTATTACGGTTAAGCCCTAAAATTTCAGCTGCTCTTAACTGGTTACCACCAACAAATTTTAAAGTTCTTTCTAAAAGTGGTCTTTCAAATTCTTCAAGAACAAGCGTGTATAAGTTTGGCGCAGGTGACATACCTTTTAAACTATCATAATAATGCTTAAAGCAAGAATCTACAGCTTCTGATAAACAGTAAGTTGGTGTTCTTTTTTGTCTTGGCATAATTGGTAGGTTGCCAATGTCTCTTTCATCACATACAACTCTGCAAGATGAGCCTGTTGGCATTTGTTTATCTGTCATTTTATAGTCCCTTATTCTCTTGATTTTAGTTTGATTCTGATTCTTTGATTAATGCATTGTAGTAGTCTGAAACTTTATCCATAACTTCTTCTGCATTTTCAATTTTATTAATATCTTTTCTAAATTCGTTACCGTATTTGTAACCTTTTGTGTACCAACCTAGGTGTTTTCTCATCATTTTTGTTGCTTTGTTAGCACCATAGTGTTCAACAGCTAAGTTGTAGTGTTCAAAAACAATATCCTTTTGTTCTTTTAATGTTGGATCTGGTAAAATTTCGCCAGTTTCAAGGTAGTGAGCTACCTGGCCTAAAAACCAAGGTCTACCTTCGCATGCTCTACCAATCATGACACCTTGACAGTTTGATTTTTCTAAAGCAGTTACTGCATCTTGTACTGAGTTAATATCACCATTAACTAACATAGGTAGTTTTGTAGCAGCTTTAATTTTACCAACAAAATCCCAATCTGCAGAACCAGTATACATTTGTGCACGAGTTCTACCATGAACTGCTAATGCTTGAATACCTTTATCTTCAGCAATTTTTGCAACATTTTCACCATTTTTAATTTCTTCAGACCAACCAGTTCTAAATTTTAAAGTAACTGGAATATCAACAGCATTTACAACGCTTTCTAAAATATCAGCAACTAGCTCTTCATCTTTCATTAAAGCAGAGCCTGAATATGTGTTAACAACCTTTTTAACAGGGCAGCCCATGTTAATATCAATAATATCAGCGCCTGAATCTTGAATCATCTTAGCTGATTCAGCCATGTTTTTAGGGCTAGCACCAACAATTTGTACTGATACAATGCCTTGTTCGGGGTGGAATTCTGCTTTTTGTTGAGCAGTTAGATTGTCACGAATAAGAGCTTCACATGCTACCATTTCAGATACTACAAGGCCAGCTCCCATTTTTTTACAGATAAGTCTGAATGGAAGATCTGAAATTCCTGACAGTGGCGCAAGCACCACATTGTTTTCTAAAGTATGTTTACCAATTGTAATAGGTTGTAATTGCATAATAATCCTTCTGTTAGTATAAAAATATACTGATATTTAAAATATTTACTTAATTTTGATTGATTTGATTAACATAATATATTAGAATAAGAAAATCAAGTATTTTTTGCCTAAAAATTAATCAAAGTACAAATTGAGAAAAAATGAAAAAATTAATAATAGCTTTAGTTTTATTAACAAGCTTTAATTCTAATGCTCTAACTTTAGAGCAGTTTAATGTGTCACATCAGCAAAAGCAGCAAAGGCTTTTTGCTAGTCTAGACTATTGCACAAATATTGGCTCGCAAGAAATTTTTAATTTAGGCACGCAAAACTTACAAGAAATTAAAAAAGATCTAGATGTTATTTCTAGCCAGTTTAAAAGATTTAAACAGCAAAAAAACAATTGCTTTGATAATTCTAAAAACTTTTTAGATTCAATTATTGCAGATAATATGATTTTTCTACAAACTAACGAAACAACTGTAGAATTAGAACTGCAAAATAAAATTGATCAAGACTTAATTGAAACTATTAACCTAAGAAGACAAATTAATATAGATTTACTAGATTCTATTTTACTAGATATTAAAAAGTCAATTAAGCATGCTACAGCTGCAGAAATGAAAACAGACTTTATTACTGAAAGCACTAAAACTAAGCGTTTAATTTCTCAAGAATTACATATTATTTATGATTCTATGACAGCCCAGCTAAAAGTTGATCAGCAAAAGCTAGATTTAGCAGAAGAAAGAAAAATTACAAGAGTTGCTAATGTTTCAGTTCGTTCTGCATTTTTAGCATTAAATAGATCATTACTATTATTTGAAGATATTGAAAAAGATCCAAGGATTTACAATGTTGCAAAAATTAAAACATCAGTAGAGCATGCACATAATAAATTATTAGAGCTTAAGGCTTTTTCATTAAGCTTAGAAGGTTTAGATTCTAAAGAAGAAGTTAACCAAATTATTAACCAGCTTTCTATTTTAAATGTAGACTTAGATGTTGCAGTTAAAACAATGACAGATGGTACATTTCCTGAAAATTACCTTAAATGGGCAGGGCAAATTTACCAACAAATATCTGAAATTATCGGCAGTTTACAAAAAGTTTTAGATACAATTTATTTAATTGATATGACACAACAACCAAAACCAGTTGATATTACAAAAACATCAATAGAAGAAATTGAAGTTGAAGAAGTTGAAACAAGCTTAAAACCAGCTAAAGAAATTAAAGTTAAAGAATAAAAAAATAGCACCTGAGGGTGCTTTTTTTATGTAGTAATATTTACTTAGAATTCTCTTGTATCTTGTACTTGGTTGTCTGGGCCTGCTGGCGCGACTCTTTGTCCGCAAGATATTAATGCAACAGACAGTACCATTAATATTAATACTTTGTTCATAATTAGTCTTTCTATTATTTACATTTGCTTGTATTTTTATATATAATAAAGAAAATTATAAAAAAGAGCAAGAGGTTTAAATTATATATGAAAATATTATTGGTTCTATTAACATTATTTACTAGTTTTTCAGCATATGCACATGACTTTGCATTATACCCTGAGCCAATGCGTTCTCCAGTATCATTATTTGAAGATCAAAACGGATCTATTAAAACACTAGGTAGTTTCCAAGGTAAAGTTACTATAGTTAACTTTTGGGCTACATGGTGTAAGCCTTGTATTGTAGAAATGCCTTCTCTTGCAATGTTACAGCGTAAATTTGGTAAGGCTAAGATTGCAGTTATTCCTGTTATTAGAAGTTCTGAAAAAGTGTCAACTGTTAGGTCTTTTTATAGAAGATATAAACTAAGAGAACTTGAATACTATATAGATACAAATGATTTAACAGCCCAGAGTTTTCAAGTTGATAGTATCCCAATGAGCTTTATTTTCAATAAGCAGGGCGAGGTAGTTGCTAGTGTAAATGGTAGTATTAACTGGATGGACAAAAGTAATGTTCAGTTTATACAAGACTTACTAGATCAGTAATATACATACACAATAAGTAAATAAGTAGGCTAAACTAAATGAAAATATATCTGGATAAGCATACCCATTATAATGTAGATAATCTTAAACATCGTTACAAATGTCTTGAAGATATCCAAGTCAAAGAATTTGAAATGAACCTTTTAGATAAGGTTTCTGATGATATTGAGAATATCTACTGTCAATTAGTTGAAAAAGAAACTATAAGCTTTTATATTCGTAGCCCTCAGCAAATTTGTTATATTGCCGAGCAAATAGCTAAAGACTTTAATTCAAATCCATTCACTTTACGCCTAAGCTTAAGCGAGCTATTAATGAACTCACTAGAGCATGGCAATTTAAATATTGATTCAAATACAAAAAATACAATGATTTCAGCAGGTAACTATTATGACTTGTTAGAACACCTTGTTGAATCTAATAATGATAAATACATTACTTTAGAATATAAAATGGATAGTCCTAAATTTATTATTATTAAAGACCAAGGCGAAGGTTTTTGTTATCAGCATTATATTAAAAGATTAGATGATTTAGATGAAAACTCTACATACTCAGGTAGAGGAATTCAAATTGCAAGTATTGAGCTTCCTAAAAATAAAGCTAGTTTTGAATACCTAGAAGATGGAACAAAACTAAAAATTAAGTTTAACTCTTAAAAAAACTGCCCTAGGGCAGTTTTTTGTTTATATTAGTTTAATAGTTAGGGTTCTTATAATAAAGCAATTCTAGCGTCTAATCTAAACATCGCTCCTTTATTAAACATTTTAGTCTTTCTTATTTTCAGTTTCAATAAATACTACTTTTTTACCATCAATACCAATTAGTAGTTCACCTTTTCTTAATTTTTCTAAATACTGACCAAACATTTCCCATCTCCAAGATTCTCTTAGTTTTGATGGTTCTTTATCTGATGCTAAGAAAAATGTTAAATCTGTTGTATCAGTAATCAGTTTTAAGCTTATTTCGTGTTCTTTAGCTTTCATTTGTAGTAAAAAGTTTGCTAAAGTTTTAATGTGAGAGTCAACAATTGGTAGGTTAACTTCTTTTTCTGCTTTTACAAGGTCAGATTTTTTCATTTTGTATACATCGTTAATAATTTTAACAATGCTTGTACCATATTTACTTAAAATCTTTTTGCTAACGCCTCTAACAAGCTCTAAATCTTCAATTGTAGTTGGTTTTAGCCTTGCACAGTAACTTAAAAATTCATCTCTTAAAACAGCGTTTCTAAATTTATTAGAGCGTTGTGCTTCAATTTCTCTAAACTTAGCTAGCTCTTTTAAAATTGTCATTGTAATAGGAGATTTATCTCTTAACTTAATATTTTTGTAGATATTATCTGTATTGACTGCTAGGTATGAGTTTTCTTCAAGTTTTAGCATTTCTTTATTGATTAAGTCTAAACGGTTTTTCTTAGTTAGTCGTTTAATAAGCTTATGGTAAATTTCTTTTAAGTAAATAACATCTGCCATAGCGTATTCTAGCTGCTCTTCAGACATTGGTCTGTTTTGCCAGTTTGCTACTTGCTGTGATTTATCTAAGTCAATATTTAAAATAGACTTAACTAAGTTTGCATAACCAATTTGATCACCTAAGCCTAAAGCTAGTGATGCAATTTGCGTATCAAAGATATTTTTAATAGGCTTTTGATTGTTTAAACGATAGAAAATTTCTAAGTCTTGTTTACCAGCGTGGAATACTTTTAGAATTTCATCGTTATTTAAAAAGTCAACTAGTGCTGTTAAATCTAAGTTATTTACTAAAGGATCAATAGCAACAAGAGTATTCTCTGTTGCTATTTGAATTAGGCATAAAGTTGCATAATATGTTTTTTCTCTGTGAAATTCTGTATCAATAAATAGAATTTTTTCATCTTTAATTGTGTCTAAATAAGCTTTAAGTTGTTTTTGCTTAGTAATAATATAATATTTAGACTTTTCATTTGTATTAGTCATTTTTATTCTCTTGTGTTTGTAAGTTTTTAGCTATTTTCTGATTATAGTAGAATACACGAGCAAAGGTATCTACAAGATCTGAGCATAAGCTGTAATATTTTAAATCTTCTACTTCTTTGTTATCTAAGTTTAATTTATCATTATTTATTTTATTTGTTAAGCGTTTTAAGTAAGTTTTTTTCTTTGCTATTTCTTCTAAAATAACAGTGTTAGGTTCATTTACTGAAATTAACACTAGGCTAAATGCCTGCCTAATTGTCATAAATACCTTATTGACAGTTATTTGCATTTCCCCTGTTAGTGTTAGGTTTTCGCTAATACCTTTTTTACCAATATCAACAATATCTCTTTCTAATAAGTCACCAATTGACTCAAAGTCTGATACAATTTGATTAAGTTTAATAAGTTCTTCAGATTGGCCTTCAGTTAGCTCTTGTTTGCTTAATTTAATTAAAAATGAAGTTATTTCAGCATATAAAAAGTCAATAAATTCATCTTTTTTATTAATTTCATTAAGAGCTTTATTATCTTTTTCTTCAATACCAGGAAGTGACATTGTAAGCATTTTTTCAACATATGTACCCATACGGTAAATTTCTCGTCTTGCTGCAGATAGTGCAAGTGCAGGTGTTGAAAAAAGATCTTCATCAATATACTTAGTTTTCATATATGTATCTTCTGCTTTTTTTGGTAGTGCCCATTGTAATAGCTTAGATATTTTATTTAAGAATGGTAAAAATAAAATTGCAATAAATATATTAAATATTAAATGAGCATTAGCAATATCACGAGCTACAGCAGCAGAAGCATCAGTGCCTTCAGATAGTGGATAAATCCATCTAATAAATTCTGCAAATGATCCTAAAAATGGGAAGATTATTATAGTACCAACTACTTTAAATAAAATATGAGCGGCAGCTGTTCTTTGTGCTGCTTTATTTTTTCCAATGCAGGCAATAGCTGCTGTAATGCAAGTACCAATATTAGCACCTAGCATTAAGCCAATACCAGAGTTAATGTCAATTAAACCTTGAGTAGCTAAAGCAATAACAATGGCAAGTGTAGCAGCGCTTGACTGAACCGCGGCTGTAAATAGAGCGCCAAACCAGATAGCCCAAAAAGGATTATTCATTTCGCTCATCATATCAATAAAAGGTTGGTGTGTTCTAAGCGGAGACATAGAAACGCTCATTAAATCAATACCATAAAATAATAAACCAATACCAAGTAAAGTCCTACCAAGATTTTGGTAAGTTTCATTTTTAGCTAAAGCTTTAATAAAGAAACCAATTGCAAGTGGAATTAAGGCATATTTGGTAACTTTAAAAGCTATTAGTTGTACTGTTAGGGTTGTGCCAATGCCAGCACCTAAAATAACACCTAAAGCTTGAGAAAGAGTAAGCATTTCAGCAGAAACAAAACCAATTAATAATACAGTAGTTGCAGAGCTAGATTGTACCATTGCCGTTAATATAGCGCCAGTTCCTAAGCTTAAGAATCTATTTTTTGTTAGATTCATCATGATTTTTTTTAGTCGGTATCCACTAATTGGTTTTAGAGCATTTCCCATTTTGTCTAAACCGTATAAAAATAAAGCAAGACCACCTAGTAGACCTGAAATTAAAGGTATTAACTCAATGTTGTTTTCCATAAGAATCTTTCTGTATATTACTTAATTTTATTGCTAATAAAAGCCCATCTCCTTTTTATTGTTAAATGAGCCAGTTTCCCAGTTTAGTGTGTCATCAATATTATCAAACTGGAAGTTAAAACCGCATTCTCTTAATTTTTGCGGATATATAGAATTATTTTGATAAATTCTTTCAGCATTAATATTACCATAAAAAAGTTTCGAAATAAACGAAGGAACGCTGAATAGTATAGGTAGGCGTGTCTTTTGTGCAATTAATAATGCTAAATCATTAGCGCCAAGTGTCATGCTTGAACATAAATTAACAGGTCCATAAAAGCGTTTATCAAATAGCATTTGGTTTGTTGCATAAATTGCGTCATCTAGGTTAACCCAGTTTAAATACTTGCTGCTATTAGCGTGTGTTCTTGATAATGTAAATTTATTTTGCTGTAAAGTGTTTTTTAAAACACCAGATTTCATCGTTAAAATGTTACCAGCTCTTGCATAAATAACCCTTACACCGTTGTATTCAAGGTTTTTAAGCTCTTTTTCAAGTGTTAGGTAAAAGAATGCCATTTTGCTTGCTTTTTCATCTACTTGGCTGTTTTCAGAGTTATTAGCGTTTGAGTCTTTATATACACAAGTATCAGACATCATAATAAATGTTTCAGGAAACTTTTTATTCACAATAAATGAGCTAATCATTAAACGAAGTTGAGAAACTTTTTCTTTTAAGATTTTATCAAAGTTAGCATCTGTAATTTTAGTTTTATTGTCAATTGGGAAAAATACTACGCTGTTAATATCTTGTAATTTTTCTAAACCAACCATTCTGTTTGTTGTATTTAGCTGAATTTCACGAGCAGTAGGGTATGGTTTTCTTTTTACAAATGAAAATACCGTATGTCCACCTGATGTAAAAAATGGTTTGAATTGTCTAGCAATGTCACTGTCTGCACCTAAAAATGCAATATTTTGACGGTCATAGCTAGCAAATCGTTTGTGTTGTGAAAGATCTTTTTCAATGCGTTGTCCTCTGAAGTTGAACTCACGCTCTAATTTTTTAGAAAGAATAGAGTTGATAATAGATTCTGGAAGAATAGAATTAAAGAAATTAACAGAAATAGTTTCTTTTATAAGAGTTTTATTATTTAAGTTATTAAAACTTTTGTAATGCAATGTTTTTTGCTGGCTTGACTTAATTTTTTCACTAACTATTGATTTATTCTGTTGGTCAGAAGTCACTTTTTCTAGCTGAATCCCTGAAAAAGTCTTCATAAATTTTAGTGTTTGATTGTCATTATATTCTTGACGAAGGAATTGTTTGCTTACCCAAGGCGGAGTAAGACGCTCATCAGCACCAAAACTTTGGTGCCAGTTATATACTTCTTCTGCTCTTGCGTTAATTTGTGAAACAAACTTAACCATAATTAGCTCTATCTCCATTATATAGATAGTCTTAGGTTTAAATTTTATATATAACTGTCCTATTGGTGTTCCAATAAGATGAACTTTTTTCGTTTTTTTATAAAATCAAGCAAAATTTTAATTAAAAAAATATTATTTTATTAAAACTTGCTTTCTTTAGACTATCTAAAGCTGTGCTTAGCAATCTGTTAAAGATTTGCTAAATTTTAGCTTTTTGTGAATCTTGCTTGATAACGATTAAAGCTCTGATAATTTAAATTTTTTTGTTTCTATGCAGCTTTTCGTTTTCTAGTTTGATTCGTTTTTTACACATACCATATATTATACAAAAATGTATAATCACAACTACTAATAAAATAATAACCTGCCAAATTAAGGCAGGTCAATACTTGTAGTGTTTTTTGTGCTTGTGGATGTTGTAAAATTAACACAATAATCTTTTATTGAAAAATAATCACTTTTTACTTTTCTTCAACTTTTTCTGGCTTAAAAGATGGAGTAGGTATTTGAATATGATTATTTACAGTAATAATATTATTGTTAGTTCTTACAGAAATAGGGAAAGAGCCTTGCTTATTTTGTTTGAACTGATATTTCTTAAGGGCTTTTTCTACTATAGAGCCTTCTTTTTCAAATTTGAAAATAGCATTTGCATTAGTATTTAAGAAAAACTTCTCATCAATTTTAATTTCACCATTAAAAATAATTTGTGTATTGTCAGTCATAACTCTAAAGTCATTAACTTTAACAGCTGTGCCATTTTTAGCCATATCTGTTACAGCTTGTTCTACAAATTGTTTTCTGCCATTTGTACTTAGTTTTGCTTTTTTAATAAAGTCTTTATCAACATTAACAATTTCAATATTAGAAGTTGAATGTTTAATTTTTGATTTAACACTGCCAGACTTTTTATCAAATAAAACCACATCGTTTAAGTTATAAGTAATTACAGTGTTTGTTAAGTCATTATTAGTTGTCATTTCTTTGCTTGCTTTAAGTTCTTCAATATCTATTAACGCAAACATAGGAACTTTAGTGCTTTCTGCTTGTAGTGTTAAGCCAGAAAGTCGTAAGTCAGCATTTGTTTTATTTACTAATAGTTCAATTTCATCAATATTTAGGATAAATTTAACTGTTTTATTATTATCTAAGTTTGTAGAGTAGAAGTCATACTCTGTAGCAATTTCAGAAAATTTAAAGTTAGTATTAAAGATATTATTTGTTTCATATCTTAAAGGATGAGCTTTAAATGCTTCAAAAATGATACCTTCTTTTGAAATAGAAAAGTACTTTTTAGACTGAACTCTTACATTTTTAAGTTCTACACATAAAAATGGGAAGCATGATGTAGTTAGCTCATAGCTTGTAGATTTAATTTTTTCTTGGTGTTGTAAGTTATAAACAGTTTCTTTGAAATAACCTTCAACTTTATTTTTAGCTATAAACCAAATTGCAGTATAAATTGTAGCAATAACCAATAAAGTGCTGATAATAGCAATTAGTATTTTTTTGTTTCTCATTGTTTTTTCTATCCTTTTTTGTCTGAAATATACAATATTTATTTAATATATCATCTTTTATTAAAACATTAAAGTATAATTGAAATATATTTAACGGTAAATGTCTCATTTTTTTTATATCTGTTTGTTATTGTTGACAATGTACCCATTGTTTTTTATAGTTTAGATATGCTAGGAGTTTTATTTATCCTGGCTTTTTTGTTGAAAGATCCTTATTTAAGGATCTTTTTTTTGTTTTATAAAACATAAAGGAGATATAACTATGACAAAAAGGTTTCAACGACCAATAAATGAATATAGAGGTTCTGAAAAATTGCTTTATCGTGATAAATATCAGCAAGATTCAAACTCTGTTCCTAAAATTGCTATATCAAGTATAAAAGTTGATAGTGATTTTAACTATCTTGTAGATGCAGTTAATACTTTAGATGAAGATATTAAATCTGTTGTTCATAAAGGTATCGCAAATGAGACTATTGATAGTCAACATATATCAGCAAAGTCAATTACTGATACTAAAGTTGATGATAATGCTATTTCATCAAGGTCTTTACAGCAAGGTAGTGTAACAAATGCAAAAATAGCAGATTTATCGGTTACTACACCAAAGTTGGCTAACAATAGTATTACAAAAGATAAAATGGCAACTGAGTCTATTGGTACAGATGAGCTTGTTGATAAGTCTATTACAAAAGATAAATTGGCAGATGATGCTATTTCAGATAGTGTTCCGGTTGGTACAATTGCACAATTTTCGGTTCCGGTATTACCTACAGGGTGGATATTATGCAATGGTTCTACAGTTTCAAAAAATACATATCCTCAGTTGGTTAAGTTTTTAACATCTTCTGATGTTACATTAAGTGCAGACTTACCTAATTTAAATGAAGGAAATCAAACAAGTGTTAAATATGCAATTAAAGCATTTTCAGATGTTGCAGAACTTGCAAATATAGAGATAGCAGGCTTAACGCAAGATATAACAAATAACACAGCTTTAATTCAACAAAAGGCAGATAAAACTTTATCTGAGCCTATAGCATGCGGTTATTTAGTATTTACAAGTGGTGAGTTAGTTTATTCAGATAATGTAATGATGGTTACAAAACTTTCAGTAGGTAGTTACCAGGTTTATCTTGATGAGTCTTTAAAGGGTAAAGTTTGGGATGTGTTTGCAACAGGTGTTACTAATTCGTTTGTTGTCTTAAACCATATGAATTATGCGGATGGAACATTTAAACTAGATTGTAGAAATGCGAGTAACTATTTGATTGATCATCAGCTGGCGTTTAGAGTGTATGAGAGAAAAGGAGCTTAATAATGAATGTTATTTTACATAAAAATGATAACGGTAGTAATGTTATTAGTTATGTGGCAAAGGGCTACGATATCAAGAAAATACAAAAACAGATTGGCGGTGTTGAAATTTCAACAAAGTCTCAAGATATCGATTTTGACTACATAAATGCTTATGATATTTCTGGTAATACTGTTAACTTAGATCTAGAAAAAGCTAGAGAATTAAAAATTAAAAAAATTAGAGAATCTAGAGATGAAATGTTTATAGATTTTGATAAAAGATACGATATTGCATTTAAAGATGGTATTGACTTAACAAATCTAAAGAAAGAGCGCGAGATGTTAAAACAAGCACCGCAAAAAGCAGAAATTTATTTAGATTCATGCATTTCATTTTCAGAAATTAAAGCTTTAAGTATTTTCGCTTTAATTTAATATTTAGTTTATATATAATAATAAAAAGAGCCAACTTGGCTCTTTTTTTTCTTTTATGAATATAGTGATTTAATGAAGTCATCAATTTTAGCAGATTTTTGAGCAATCTCTTCAATTAAGTCATTTTCATTCTTTTCTACTAACGCATATGAATCAAACTTAGGTAGTGAGTCTAAGAAACTTCTTAGCTGAGGATATGCTTTGTTTTCAACTTTAATTAATAGTGCATTGTTAATTGCATATGAATTTACAATAAAGCTATTAATCGGGTGGTTGATTTTTTGCTCATCTAAGCTATCACCTAATAGGTTATTTTCTTGCATAACTTCAACTAGGTAGTCCCATGACTTGTGGTAATTACCTGTTGCTTCCCATAAATCCATTGATGATCTAACATCTGGAGTTAAGTTTTTCGAAATTTCTTTTAATATGCATGGAATTCTAACAATTGCTAAGCCAAGTCCAATATAAATACCATCAGACTGGTTTGGTGGAGTTTGTGGATTTAGGTTTAACTCTCTCATGCTTGCTTGGAAATAATCTTTAGCTTGTGCTTTAAACTGCATAATATCAGTTTGCGATGGATCCATTTTAACTTTTTGTGTTTTATTTAAAGCTTTTTTAAGTCTTTGTTCTGCAATGTGGGCATTTTCATATAAGCTAAATACTAATTTACCGCAGTTTACCGGAATAGCCATTGGATTGTCTGCAAATCTAATAGCAACTAATAATGATCTTTTAGTTTCTTCATCTAATTTATTAAAGCTTGGCATTGTAGATAATACAAATGCAGATAAACCACCATGGAATAAGCAACGCTTAGAGTAACTTACTTTATCTCTCATCCAAAATTGCCATAATGGGTGAGTTTTTCTTTTTTGTTTGTATACATATACTAAACCTAAGTATTTAGATAAAGCTACAATATGATGGTATGAATTAGTATTTTTTAAAGATTTAGACTGTTTCCACATATACATAGAATAGTCATATAGGCTTAATGACTTTGGATCTGTTAAATCAAATGGCATATTTTTATAGCCAGATAAGAATGCAATAAGCTCTTTTTCTAAAATATGTAGGTTGCCATCTGGCTTTGCAATAAGGTCAGGTAAGAACTTAGTTAACTG
>PTJW01000020.1 GCA_002937495.1 Pseudomonadota bacterium
TAATATTAGGATGGATTTAATTTATGACAAAACAAGTTATTTTTAACAACCAAACAGAAACAGAAGACTTTGCAAAAGCTTTAGCATTAAAACTAAAGCCTGGTAATGTTATTAGATTATTAGGCCCATTAGGTAGTGGTAAAAGCGTTATTGCAAGAACAATTATTAAAGCATTAGGAACAAAAGAAAAACACATCCCTAGCCCAACTTACACACTTGTACAGGCTTATGATGATACAACAACGCCTATTGCACATATGGACCTGTACAGGCTTGATGATGCCGATGAAATTTTTGATTTAGATATTGAATACTATCTAGAAAATGGAATTTTATTAGTTGAATGGCCACAAATTGCAGACATTCATTTACCGAAAAACTGTATTACTATTGAGTTTGAACCTTCTACTGAAGATTCTGATATTAGAAAAGCTACAGTTTCAGGTATTGAAATTTAAAACATAAAAAAGGCCCACAATGGGCCTTTTATTTATTATTCAGATTCGTTATTTTCTTTAACAGATTTAATTCTTTGCATATCATATAAAGCTAAAAAGCCGATAAAGACAATTAAGAAGGCAATCCAAATACAGTAAAACGAATATGTACTATACTTATTATAATCACTTAATTGAATGCTTACATATGGCTTGCCACTAACTTGATAATTTGCCATATAAGCTAAAATACCAGCAGCTAAAATAAACACTAATAGAAGATATGAACATCCTTTAAAGATTTTGTCATACATAGTATACCTCGTTTAAAAAGTATATTAAGAGACTTAAGTTATAATAATAAACTTCTTATTTTTTAAGTTTTAAAGATATAAAAAAAGAGCCTAAGATTAGACTCTCTTTTAATTATAAATAATTTACTGAATTAGCATTTCTTTAAGTAATACATCTTTAACTTCTACAGGTTGTACAACTTGGTTAATTCTTAATAGTAAAGCCTCTTTAAGACGGTATGTACCAACTGAACCCCTTAAATCTTCTAAACGAAGTTGGCGTAAGTAAGTTTGGTATTCGTCTGTAATTTTTGGCATTTGAGACTCTACAACTGCTTGATCTTCAGCACTTGCTAACTCTAATGATAAAACAAGTTTTAAATATCTAATATTTGAAGAGTTACCAGATAAACTTACGATAATTTCTGGCATTTCAAAAAATACAGATGGAAGCTGAACAACCTCTTCAACTGGTTTTTCTTCCTCTTTATCACCTGACATTAGTAAAAAGTAACCACCACCAGCTATTACAATAATTAACAAACCAATGATAACAAGCATTAAAACGCTAGATTTTTTCTTAGATTCACCTTCAGCACCTTCTGCTTCAGTACCTTCAGTTTGCGCTTCTTCTACTTTATTTTCTTCTGCCATTTTTCTACTCCAACTATTTTATATTATTAAGCCATGATGTTATCTTTAGAAACATCTTTAACACCTTCTTTTTCACCCATTGCAATTTTAGCCCATGAAGTTCTTAAGATTTTTAAGTGTTTTAAAATTTCATCAACTGCTTCAACTGAGTTTTTATCTACTTCTAAAAACTGTCTTAATAAAAAGTTATAGATATTCTCTAGATTTTGAGCAATTTCACCACCTTTTTCCATATCTAATGTTTCAAGAAGGTGTTGTACAATATTTCTTGCTTTTAAAGCATTGTCATATCTTTTTTGAATGTCTTTTTCTTCGATTGCTTGCCTTGTAATCATCATAAATCTAATAGCACCATCGTATAAAAGAACTACTCTTTCAGCTGGGCTTGCGTTTAAAATCTGTTGCTGTCTATAATGTTCTGCTGCACTAAGTGACATAGTCAAATCCTTTTTATTTTTATATAATTTCTACCAATTATTTTCTTATAAATTTAAAGTTTTGTCAAGGTTATTCAATATATTTAGCTATTTAAATAAAAAAAGAGAGTATCTAACCCTCTTTTTTTAGTGTTACGCAGTCATATTTAGTTGTTTTATGACTACTTTTTATCCATTTTGACCAACTATTCGCTTTAATTTTAACTCCCTTAGCCAAAAGCTTATTATCTCCAGAAAAAAAGTCGCATTCGATTGCTCTATCAGTAAAGTCATTAAAAAAACTTATATATCTTTGGAAATCACTAAACCGTTCTTTAAGTAATGAGCTTAATAAAACTTCATTTTGATATTCAATCTGACAATCTAGTGAATAAACTTGCTTACCCCTTATTGCCTTAAGGTTAAGTGAACTTTGCTCGGTCAATGGCAAAAAAACACTATGGTTAAAACCTGCATATGTTAAAACGCACATATAGTCTGCTAAATAACTTGTATTAAATAAAACAAAATTTAAATTATTGCAGTTATTAGACTTATACAACCTAACTTCTTTTTGTCTAGAAATATAGGCTAAAGGTTCGTTTTGCAATATACACTGATTAGCATAAGCTGGTTTAAAAATAAACATACAGAAAATTAAGAAAAGTAAATGCTTCATAAGAACCTCTCAAGAAACAATAAAAAAAGAGGCTGCAACAACAACCTCTTTTAAATTAAAAACTATAAGTCTTCACACTTTGACTTTAGCTTTGTTCGAAAACCGTCAAACACAAACCAGTCGGTTTGAAGGTTTGGCTTAACAACTGCATTGTAATCATAATCAGCATTTAGATACTGGCATGACAAAGTGTTATTAGTAGTATTAATCATACTAAAATACCACACGCCTTTTTCAACCTTGTATTTGAAACCTCCGTTTCGCTGCTCTGGCATTTGGTAATGCTCACAGTAAATTTCTGGTTGGAATCCGCGCACTGAAAAAAATTGACTATCACCTTTAGAATTTGGCATCATATACAATACATCAGATGATGAGGCATAATAAATATCACAACGATATTGTGTGATATTTGATGGATTTTCTAAGGTAACAGTAATATTATTACAATCTTCAGTTTTTGTTAGTTTAACTTCTTGGCTTTTACCTAAGCCTGTTGTGTAGCTTGAACCGTAGCTACATAAATTAGCATTAATTTGCTGTTCTGTAAGGTTTGACTCTGCTGGTTGTTTAGTTACACTAGTACTTTGACAACCAACCAAAAAACTTATAGCTACAACAGACCATAATAGACTTTTCATAAAGTCCTCCTTTAAAATTAACTAAGCCATTGCAAGTAGCTACATTATAATAGCTATACAACTAAATTTCAAGCTTGGTATTCTTTTATATAAACTAGCAAAATACAAAAAAATAAAGAGGCTATTAGCCTCTTTATTTTTAACTTTCGATTAGCAGTCGAATAAACCTTTACCTTTTTTATTTTTTGAAATGCAGCTTTGGCAATTGCCTTGAGCATCAAGGTTACTATTACAAGACTTACATTTTCCAGAGTTTAACCAACAACGGTCGTTATCTTCTTTTTTACATTGTGGGCATGTTTTGCTACCCATGAATCCAGACTCGTAAGGTACATCGTGCTTAGGGCACTTATCAGAACTACCAAACATAGTTACCACCTTTAGGTATTAAGAAACGCAACATTGCATAATTTAAATGTAATAATAAGAAATTCATATTTCAAGATATTAACTACTTTTTGTTATAAACTTCACAGTTAAAGCCATAATCATAGTCTTCACTATTTTGATTTAAAGTAAATGTAACTACACTTCCTGGAGTAAACAAAAAAGTTCTTAAATGTCCCTTATATGAAACTTCGCATTCATATGTTTTAGTTGATGAATAGTTTTTAATTGTCATATGATCTTTACCACATATTGGGAAAAAACCAATAGCAACTTCATGAGACATTTCACTATGAACACCTTTATTCTCATAAACACATTTATCAGCTTTCTCAGACTTAACTGAACAACCTTGCAATAGCATAAAAATGCTAATGCTTAATAATAGATATAGCTTTTTCATAACTAACCTCACCATATAAAAAAATAGAACATAACTAGTATTTATTATAAGTAATTCTATATTATATTTTTTTTATAAGTATTACAACAGATTACTTGATTTTTAAGTAAAAATATTTTATGTTGTCACAAGTTAATAAAGTTAAAAGGATATTTAAATGCAAAAACAAGTAATTATTATTGGCGGCGGCTTAGCAGGTTCTGAATGTGCATGGCAGTTAGTTAATGCAGGTGTTAAAGTTAAAATGTTTGAAATGAGAGGCTCAAAGCCTACTTCTGTCCATAAAACAGATACTTTAGCAGAGCTAGTTTGCTCAAACTCGTTTAGAGGTGCTGATAAAAGCAAAAATGCTGTTGGTATGCTACACCATGAATTAAGATGCTTAAATTCACTTATTCTAAAAGCAGCTGATAATAATGCAGTACCTGCTGGTGGTGCTTTAGCTATGGATAGAGAACTATTTGCAAACCAAGTGCAAGAATCATTACTAAACCACGAGTTATTTACATTAGAAAGAAAAGAAATTACATCTTTAGACGAATTTAAAGATGATATTGTTGTAATTGCTACAGGTCCTTTAACATCTGAAGATTTAGCTAAGAATATATTAAAATTAACAGGCGAAGATGCTATTGAGTTTTTTGATGCTGTTGCACCTATTGTTGCAGCTGATAGTATTGATATGAGCAAAGCATGGAAGCAATCGCGTTATGATAAAGGTGACGCTGACTACATTAACTGTGGTATGAACAAAGAAGAATACTATAACTTTATTAACGAAATTAAAAAAGCTGAAGAAGCTATTGCACATAACCCTGATGATAAATACTTTGATGGGTGCCTACCTATTGAGGTTATGATTGAAAGAGGTGATGAAACTTTAAGGTTTGGCCCATTAAAGCCAAAAGGCTTAACAAACGCACATAACCCTGAAGAAAAACCTTATGCGGTTGTTCAATTAAGAATGGATAACAAGCTTGGTACTCTTTATAATATGGTTGGTTTCCAAACTCGTCTTAAATGGGGTGAGCAAGCAAGAATTTTCAAAATGATTCCAGGTTTAGAAAATGCTGACTTTGAAAGATTTGGCGTAATCCACAAAAACACATTTATTAACTCACCAAAACTATTAAATGCAGACTTAAGCATGAAAGAACAAAGCAATATTTACTTTGCAGGGCAAGTTAGTGGTGTTGAAGGTTATGTTGAGTCAACTGCTATGGGTTGCCTAGCAGGTCGTATTATTGCATCTAAAGTAAAAGGTGAACAATTTAACCTACCACCAGAAACAACAATGCTAGGTGGCTTAATTCGACACATTACAGGTAATGCTGATGTGAAAACATTCCAGCCTATGAACATTACCTATGGCCTATTACCACCACTTGAATCTACAAGATTTGAAAATGGTAAAAAAATGAAAAAAACAGATCGTAAAGAACAACACTCTATTAGATCAGAAAAAGACTTTAACATTTGGTTAGAAACTTTATAAAAAACAAAAGCCACTCATCTTCGAGTGGCTTTTATTTTAGTTTGCAGGAGGTAAATCCATTGGAGCATATTTTAAATACGCTCTGCTATCTCTATATCTAAAATTACCATTTTTAGGATCATCTTCACCATCTACCATAATATCAACATTACTATTAATTACCTTATCTCCACTGGCTATGTGAATCCATAAATAACAAGTAGAATTTGACACACAAACTTCATCAGGATACCAGTTTTTATCATCTCCCCATGTTGTATCCAAAGCTGACACAATATGAATATTACCATATTCAGGGTGTCCTAAAATTTCAGCACTGTTACCTTCTGAGTAAGATAAATAAGGCCCTTTCCAACCATCTTTTGATGATGATACTAACTCTGCTGTATATCTATGATATATACCTGTTACTGTATTACTTTGGTATTTAATATCAGATCCAGTATCTAAATAATATTGCTCCCAAGCTTTTCCTATTTCTTGCATTGTAGTTAAAAAAGCTGTAGCTTTTGATTGCTGTATAGCACTGTATAATGCTGCCCCTGATATTACAGATAATGCTCCAAATATTGCTAATGCTATTCTAGCGTCTAAGCCAAACATTGCGCCTTTTTTCATTAATAAAACCCTTTTTTTATATAAATATAATTAAAATATTAACAAATCAGTTAACAACTAGCAATAAAAAACCACCTAATATAAAATACTAGGTGTTTTTTTACTATCTTTCTGAACGACCTTTTTTGTCTTCATACATTCTTTCATCTGAAATATGCTTTAGCTCTGGTCCATTATCTGCATCTGTTGGATAATGAGCTGAACCAATTGATGCTGAAATTGTAATTTCATCCTCTATATTTTCAACAACAAATGGTTGCTCTATAGATTTACGGATTTGATCAACATAATCTTTTATGCGTTTAGCATCTTCACCATAAATAATAGCACCATATTCATCACCACCAAGCCTTGCTACAGTATGCGGGAAAGGCATTATTTCTTCTAACCTTACTGCTACACCTTTTAATATAGCATCTCCAGCTTTATGGCCATATGTATCATTAACTGGTTTAAATTTATTAAGGTCAATAAATAAAACAATAGATTTTTCTAAATCTTCTAGTTTTTGAAGTTTTAAGTCAAAACTTGTTTGGTTTTGTAAACCTGTTAATGGGTCTAAACCTACAATATTAGAAGCATGATTTAATAAAATTTTATTTCTTAGTTCTGAAGTTACAGCTCTTTCATCATTTAAAATTTCTTTAATTTCTAAAATTGAAATATCTAAAGTTTGAGAAACCTGCTCCATGTTACCTGCAAAGCAAGTTAATGTGTTATTAATTGTATCTTTAATAATGTCTGTATCTTGCTGAACTTCAGGTGCTATTTTCTTTTGATGTTTAGCTACTTTTAACTCATGTATAACTTTTAATAAAGCACCTAAAATAATAAGAACACAACCTATTGCATCATAAGTCCCAACATCTCTAGCACTTAAAATACCCATGAAATCAACTAAGTACTCAACAAAAATAGTTAATAATGGAGAAATCGCCACAACCACTAAAAAGTTTGTACTACCAATTGTTTTTGTAGCATAAAATTCAAAGTATTTCATTGTTGCAATTACAAAAGTACCTGTAAATAAGGCAAGTACAAAGCTTTCTTTTGATAAAACTTCATCCATTGTTGGTAATAGTTTAGGTAATAAAACATCTAAATTAACATAGTTTGCTAATAGTAAAAATACTACATATGTAACCGATGTAATTGATAAAACATAACCTGTTACTCTTAACTCAGACTTTAAATCACCACTTGCTAGGTTACTTTCTTTATGTTGAGATGAAACCTTTGTTTGAATAACCTGAAACACACAAGCTAAAAATATTAAGAAAATTGCAACGGGCTTGTTAGTTGATTCGGCTCCATAAGCAACAACTATCATACCTAAACAAATTAGATAAAAACCCCATTTACTTTTTATTTCATTAACCCCTGCAATAAGAGCAAAAACAGCAGAAATTGCAATACCCATTCTTGATAGTAATGAAACTGATGTAGCAGTCATTGCAAATGTAAAAGCTGCCATTACAAAAATATTATTAAAAATTTGTGCTGTACCATAAACCCATGTGGCAGTGTTTCGTAAAGTACTTGCCGATAATCTACCAGGTCCTGAAACTAATAATAAAACTAACGATGCAACAATTAAAGATTGTAAAATAAATACAGTTGGGTGAATTGTAGTAAAATATAAGCTACCAATTTTTAAAACATTAGAATATACAGCCCAAATAAATGCAGTAATACCTGCAAAGAACCAACCCATTAAATATGCTCTATTCATTTTACATTCCTCCTAAAAATACATCATGAAATGCTGCAAAACACCAAAATGCTAAAATAGCTAATAATAAAACTACAATAATATAATAAATTGAGTAGTTAATTTTGTCGATTCTTCTTCTTAGTTTTTTTCTGTTATTAACTTTATTTTTTCTAAAGTCAAACGAAGACTTTCTTCTGTCTTCTATTCTTTTACAATCTTCAAACATTTAAAATATACCTTAAGTTATTATTTAAAATTAAACTTTTAAGTAGTATATCAATATTAATTTATATTTTCAAAGAATTTATAAAAAAACCACCTAATATAAAATACTAGGTGGTTTTTTTATAATTCGATAACCTCAAAGCAATGTGCATTTACTTTATACTTATCCCATTTTTTATGATAACGACTTAGCTGAGTATAACCTGCTTTTGCTGCGAACAACATTTCTTCATCATCAATTAACAGTCTGCAGACTATTGAATCAACTTGCTCTTTCCAGTTAAGCTCAACTTCAACAATATCGTCACAAACTTCAACTGTTAAAGCAACATTAATATATGCATCTTTAACGGTTTTAAGATATGTATTTTCACAAAAATTTTGCTTAGTTACAGACCATACTTCTTTTGCCTGAGTTGGGTAATATAAGCTAGAAGTCTCAACTTCATAACCTGTAACATAAGTAATGCTTGCATTTGCAGTAAAGCTTAAGATAAGACTAAACAGCCCAACTATTAAGTTTTTAAGCATAAAATGCTCCTTAAAAAAATATTACTTAATAATAAGTTAAATACTTTTTATATTTTTTCAAGTAGTTAAAAAATAAAAAACAACTGCGATATTATGCAGTTGCCTTTTCTAGTTTTACTCTAAGGTTTCTAAGTACCAGTCGATATAGGCTTCATCTTCAGGATGAAATGTTAAGGAATAACTTTCTTCAACTGTTAAGTCATCTATAACTGAACAAGCCGATAAAGAAAAAGCTAAACATAGTGCTAAACGTATTTTATGATTCATAATTTGTCCTTAAAATGTTTGAACCACCGAAACATTATTTTAATTATACTTTGCTTTATAGATACTAACAAAAAAGCTACCAACTATCGGTAGCTTTAAAACTTATTTATTTTTTGTTTTTATCTTTATACATTAAATGGTCTGCCTGATTTAGCATGTCTTCAATACCATTACAGTTAATTGATGCAACCACACCTACTGATGTTGATATGCAAATATCTTCTTGAGGTTCTGGCAAGCAGATGTTTTGTTCTACTTTTTGTAAAATTAAACTTGTTAAGTCTAAGTCTAAATCTAATGTTTGAATTAAAATAAACTCATCACCACCAATTCTATAAACACTTTCTTTAAAGTAGTTAATTGAATTTAACCTTTCAACAACTTGTGCTAAAACATAATCTCCAGCATCATGTCCGTATTTATCATTAACTGGTTTAAACTTATTTAAGTCTAAATAGTAAACTTTAAAATCCATATTTTTCATAAACATTTCTTCAGCTTTGTGCTGCAAGTAATATCTATTATAAGCTTTTGTTAGTTGATCTTTAATCGCAACATTTTTACTTGCAAAGTTGTTAATTATTCCTGCTGTTTTTGAATGTAGTAAACCTTCTACAAAGTCATTATCTTGAACTTCTTCTAATTTTGAAACTTCTAACTTTAAATCTTGTGCTAATTTTTCAATATTATCATCATAAAGAGCTAATAAGTTTGAAATATTTAACCTTACAAGCTTATAGTCTTGCTCATTATCAATGTAGTTATCTTCAAGGTTTGCTAAAGTATCTTGCTTTTCACCAAGCTTAATAAACTTAATATCTTTAATAAAGCCTGCTAGTGAAATTACAAAGTTACCTAATAAAATTAATGCTAAGGCACCTATAATACTATGATCAACTTGTGTATGCTCTACAAGGTTTAACTTTGATAAGAATATTTCTAAACCATAAACAAATACAATTTGTAATGATGTAATTGCAGTTAGGTATTTTGCACCAATTGATTTACCTGCATAGAACTCACAATATTTTGATGAACTAACAACAATAAAACCAACAAACATTGAGAAAATAAACATATCAAAGTTTGCAAAGTCTGAATAATATGGGAATGGTTTTAAAAATGCAATATCATGCTGTTGCTTAATATATGCCATAATTAGTAAAAAGATTAAATAAACAAAACTAGCTACAGCCATAATAAAGCCTGTTACACGCATTTGTGATTTAAACGATGTGGCCTTACGGTTTGTTTTGTGAATCTCAGTAATTATTTTTTGAAAGCTAATTACCAAACCTCTTAATACTACAATAAATGTTAAGATTGCTTTATGCTCTAAAGAAAGGTTTGATTCTGCAATAATTAAAAACAAACCATAAACCATTACTACGCTACCTAAAATTTCATAACGATTTGTTGGCTGGCGTAAAAACATAATTGAGAATATTAAAATAAATAGGCCACCAATCATAGTTAATGCGGCTGCTTGTGTTGCAGATGCATAAAGTACACTATATAAAAATAGAATATATGAAAAGATTTGTAAAAATGCATAAAGCCAAGTTTCAAAACGCTTTAATGTAGCATTCGCTAGTTCGCCAGGCCCTGCAATTACAAGTAATGAAATTGATGAACACAACATAAAAACTGCTGTGTATGCTAATAAGTTTGCATCAGTATATGAAGCTACAAATTTTTGTGTCATTGATGCCATTGGATAAGCAATAACTGCGATAAATACAGCATGCAGCCAACCAGATTTAATTAAGTTTTTAAAAAACATTGCCTACCTCCCGTAAATATATGAAATTATGCCTATAAAAGCTAAAATTAATATGCTAGTTGTTAATACTAAGTAGTAACTTCTTGCATTTGAGATATCCTCTTTGCGACGCTTTAATAGTCTTTGCTCAACAGAGATTTTCTTACTATTTAGCCTTCTATCATCTTTTTTTCTTCTATTCATTGATTATACCTTTAATATTATTACTTATAATAGTATAGTGACAATATAATATTTTTGCAATACATCAACTGTATATTTATAAAAAATAGCCCCTTAAATATAGAGGCTATAAATTTATTTAGAATAATTCTGCAAATAAATCTTTAGGCTTGCAACTAGCCTGAAAATCATAATGCTCATTTTTATAAAGCATAGTACTTAAGCTTGAGCTTGCAGAAATACTGGCGAGTTCTGAATGTAAATTTGCGTAATTTCCTACAGTATCAGGATATGTGTAAGAATATGTACAGTCATAATCAGCCTTGTTTGGATTTTCGAAAATAACTTCATATTGATAAACTATTACCTGATCATCTCCAAAAACTTGGCATCGTTCAGACATTTGGATAACTATACCGTTACTTTCAGAATAGCTTGTTCTATCAATAATCGATTGAGAGTTAAAAATGTGGCATTCTTTTTCTTTCTCAGACAAGACTGAGATTGATAAAGTACTGCATGCACTAAGGTTTAAAACAACTAAAACAGCAAAAAATAGTCTTGTCATAATTGCTCTCCTAAAGTGAAAGGTTGCCTATATATAATAGGCAACCTTTTATATTTTATCAAGATAAAAGTTATTAGTTATTAAACCTTTACCTTTAAGTATTTCTTTAAAATATGGTATGCGTGGTTAATTTCTTTAAGCTTTTCTTCAGCTTGTAGTTTATTTTTTGTTCTATCAGGGTGGAACTGCTTAACTTTTTTCTTATAGTATTTTTTTACTACTACCATTTCTAATGGCTCTGGAACTTCTAAAGTTTGCATAGCTTCATAAACTTCTTTAGGAGTATCTAAGTTTTTTGTATAATCATATTTTGACTGCTGGTAGCCTTCTGTCTCATCAGAAAAGAAATCATGCCCGTGTACTTTTTTATCAGCACCATGAGTAAAGTTAAAAATCTCTTCATTCATTTTTTGCTTTTCACCAAGTTTCCATGTTGGCTTATCCCATGCTGGATTCATCTGCATATCAAAAATTTCTTCAGCTGAAAAACCGTCTAGTCCATTCCAACTTTTATTATATTGAATAATATGTTTTTGGCATAAAAGTATTCTCTTACGCAAATCTCGTGGATCACAAGGC
>PTJW01000021.1 GCA_002937495.1 Pseudomonadota bacterium
TCATTAGAAGCATGGAAAGAAGACTTTACAAACACAGGTAAAACAAGATCAATCGGTTGGGCTATTTGCTATATGGACCCTGAAACTGGCGATCTAAACAACCACTTCGTACAATTACACGAAGAAGGTAACATTCCATCATTCCATCCAATTGTTGTAATGGATGTTTGGGAGCATGCTTACATGGTTGACCATAAAGCAGGCGGCAGACCAGCTTACATCGAATCAGTAATGTCAAACATTAACTGGGAGAAAGTAGAACAGCGTTTTTCAGATGCTACAGCTAAAATGGCTTCATCAAGAGCATAAGTTAAATAGTTTAATTACTAAAAGGACTCATTAGAGTCCTTTTTCTTATTTTATTGACATATATTTAATACTCTTGCATAATATATGGGTAAGAATCGCGTTTTCAGCTGCTAAAAGGAGGTAGCTTATGAAGCTATTAAATAATATTATGGTAGTTTTATTCGTATTTTTAGGGAGCTTTGCAGCTAATGCTGAGCAACAAAATTCTAAAAATTTCTTAACATATGACGAAAACTGGAACTTGCAACAGCAGTTTTATGCTGTTGATTTTTTATACCAAGCTAGTATTGCTGAGGTCAATAGTAAGCTAAAGGGTAAGGTTATTGAGTATGACCATGATGTGGTCTTATCAAATATTTTTCTTGAGAAAAACTACACAGTTGCAGAACTTGTAGAAATTTCTGATTCATTGCTTTTTTCTGCAAAGGCATTAAATCAGGTTCTTTATTTTGAAAGTATGGGTTATAGCCGTATTAAGGCTCAGCGAGATGCTGGTAAGTTAGGTATGTCTGATGCTTGGATGGCTTTGGCTAATTTTCCTGATGCAGGGGTAGATGAGAGTGATTATTTCTCAATTACTCGGTCATTAATTAATATTAACAAGGCAATTGATGCAAAAACAGGTAATTGCTTTTATTGTAATTTTGCAGGAGCATACGATCAGGCAGCAAGTATAGTTGCTAAAAAACTATCGTCTAGTCCATTAAAAGGTCTTGAAGATAAGCATACCGCGTTTGATTTGCTTTATTATGGTGTAGGTGGCTTAATTAAGTCTGAAAATGTTAAAAGCCATAAGACGTTTGCTCTTGCTTGGGGTGTATACTCATTAACATTAGACTTTAATAAAGCAGAAAGTAATGCCTCTCCTAAAATCTTAAAAGCACATTCACAAGCAAGCGAATATATTGATGCATATTATAATGTACAATAAAAAAAGACCCCTGTAATGGGGTCTTTTTTTTATTTATAACTTGGGTGTACTTTAATGTACGCTTTTATTGGTTTGTCATAATCAACTAGGTGGAATTTAAGCAGAACTTCATCACCAGGTAGATATTTCTTTTCTAAACCTGTAAGCATAATTTTAATTTCACCATCATCAAATAGAGTTGTTTGGTTTGCTTTAATAAAAATGTTTCTTGTTCTTTTTATTTGCTGGGCACCAAAGTCATTCTCATATGTTTTATAAAAATCAACATGTCTAGCTTGATCGGATGTAACTTTTTTAATTTCTATGTCTGTATCTGTTTTGTTTACAATTTTTAAATGCGCAATAGCAAGTGATGTAAACGGCTCTCTAATTTTAAGAGCAATTGGTTTTACTTCTATAGGAATTGTTTTGTTAAATTCAGCCTGAGTAAGAGCAAAGCTATTAAAACTAACTAAGATAGCAAAAAATAGAAATATAATTCTATTTAGCATAGCTGTTTTCTTCTTTTTCTTGAGCTTCTTTAGCTTCAATGCATAGTGTAGCAATCGGACGAGCCATTAGTCTTTTAACTCCAATAGGTTCATCAGTTTCTGTGCAATAGCCAAAATCACCTTCATCAATTCTATCGATAGCTTCATCAATTTTAGTGATAAGCTTTCTTTCTCTATCTCTAGTTCTTAGCTCAACTGCTTGGCCATATTCTAAAGATGCTTGATCTGATGGATCAGCCTCAAAAGCACTGTTTGCTTGTAATTCTTTAATAGTGGCAGCAGCTTCATCTTTTAGTTGCTGTCTCCATTCAAGAAGTTGTTGTCTAAAATACTCAAGCATTAATTCGCTCATGTATTCTTTATCCTTTGTAGGATCGTAGTTTTTATTTAGTTCTACCATAACTATAGTCTCCCTATGTATTCCGTTTCAACGGGATTAATATAAAGCTTGTTTTACAGTATTTTAGCAAAAAAATGAAAAAAATCAATCTTTAAATGAATAATTGACTAAAAAAAATAGTTATTAAGTCTATTATTTTTTGCAAATTGATAAAAAAAGTGTTAGTATAAAAACTGGCAATAGCGGTAGACGCTTAATTTTGTGAACCCCGTCAGGTTCGAAAGAAAGCAGCGGTAGCTTGATTGGTGGGTTATTGCTATTGTCTAAATTTAATTATTTCGAAATTTTTAATAAAAAATAATATATAGAGAAGAAGATAAAATGAGACTATTACTAATCGCATTATTTGCTATTACATTAACAGGCTGTAACTTTAATAAAGCTTATGTTGCACCTACTCAAAAATACACAAATGAAACAGGACCAGATGGTCAGCCTTCTGAAGAAAAGCAGCAACAATTAGCAGCTGCACTACTTGCTGATTTTCCTGACATTCCAGTGCCAGTAGGTTACAGAGTTGACCTTACACAATCTACAAGTTTTTATTCAGCAAACTACAGCGCAGGTAAAATTACACTGATTGGTTCAAGCCCTTCAGGTGCATTATTCACATTCTTCGCTACAGAAATGAAAACAAATGGCTGGTCATTAGTTAACAAAATGCAGTCTGAAGTTTCAGTTTTAAACTTTGCTAAACCAGGTAAGTTTGTATCTGTGCAAATTTTCTTAGATGGTAAAATTACAATCTTAATCTCACCGGAGTAATAGATGTTAAAAACACTAAAGAAATTCTTTGATAAAAATAAGCCATACAAAATAGCTAAAACGCTTGAGTATGGCTTTTTATCTGTTGGCGATGGCCATAAAGTATATTATGAAACAGCGGGTAATAAAAAAGGTGTACCTGTAGTTGTTTTACATGGAGGTCCTGGGGGTTCTCTTAGTGAAAATAAGCGTAAGTTTTATAATCCTAAAAAATATTACATTATTCAGTTTGATCAAAGAGGCTGTGGTAAAAGTGAGCCTTCATTATGCTTAGAAAATAATACTACAGATCATTTAATTGAAGATATGGAAAAACTAAGAACTCATTTAGGTGTTGATAAGTGGGTTGTTGCTGGTGGTTCGTGGGGGTCAACACTTGCTTTAGCTTATTCTGTTAAATTTAAGCATAATGTATCGGCTTTATTACTTAATAGTATTTTTTTAAATACAAAAGAGGAAATGTCAGCTGTTTATAAACCAACAGGTCCTGCAAGTTTTATTTACCCCGAGCAATATGAGTTATTTATTGATCCGTTAAATAAAATAGAAGCAGAAGATCCATTAGCAGCTTATATAAAAAAAGTAAATAAGGCAGAAGGTTTAGAAAAAGAGTTCTTATTAAGAAACTTCATTCGTTGGGAGTGTCTATTACTAGGTTTAAACCCAAATATTGCAAGTTTAGATGAATTTATTAACTCTGAAGAGTTTGATTCATCATTATCAGCTATGGAATTATACTATTTTGAAAACGAATGTTTCTTAGATTCTGAAAAATTAGTAGAAGATTTACAATCTCTATCAAATATTCCAGTTTATATGGTACATGGTAGGTACGACTTTTTATGTAATGCTAAGTTTGCAGACCTTGCTCATAAGCAAATAGAAGGCAGTAAGTTAGTATTTACTTTTGATGGGCATTCTATTAAGTCTGAAGATGGTGTAAAGCAAATGGTAAGCTTTGCAAATCATATTTTAACAGTATTAGAAGGTAAATAATATGTATAAAGTAGCAGTTTTAACATTATTCCCTGATATGTTCCCAGGTATTTTAAATCATTCGATTACAGGTCGTGCTAAAAGTAATGGTCTTTGGGACTTAAAGGTTTATGATATTAGACAATTTGCTAAAGATACTCATAAAACAGCTGATGATGTTGTTTATGGTGGTGGTGCAGGTATGCTTATGAAGCCTGACCTTGTAGCCGATACTATTAAGCTTGCTAAACAGGATATGCCTGAAGCAAAGGTTGTTTATCTTACACCAACAGGGACACCGTTAAATCAAGAAAAGGCTATTGAGTTTGCTAATTTTGAAGGTGGAGTTATTTTACTTTGTGGGCATTATGAGGGTATTGATCAAAGAGTAATTGATTTATATGTTGATTATGAAGTTTCAATTGGTGATTATGTGCTAACAGGCGGAGAGGTCGCGGTATTTCCTCTTGTAGATTCTATTTTAAGAAATGTTCCGGGTGTTTTAGGTAATTCAGCTACTCTTCATGAAGAAAGCTTTGATAATGATTTATTGGAGTATCCTCATTACACTAGGCCTGCAGTGTTTGAAGGTTTAGAAGTTCCTAAAGTTTTAAGGAGCGGACATCATGGTAAAATTGCAGAGTGGAGGCTTGAGAGGGCAATTGAAAAAACTAAAAAAGTTCGCCCTGATTTATACCAAAAATATTTAGAAAAACAAAATAAGGAAAAATAAGATGAAAAAGGGTGCAATGTTTGGCCTTGATGCAAGAATAGCGCTGGCTATTTTTGGTGCATTATCAGTAATTAGTGGTGCTGCTTTATATGGCGCCATTCAGCAAAGTAAAGTTGTTGCGATTGTTTCAGAGCTTAATGAGGTATCAAAAGCAATTGAAGCTTTTATGCTTGATACTGGTGTTGATATTGGGAAAACAGGTGCTACAAACTTTTATTTTGGTGATTTAGTTAATAATAGCTCATCATTTGATGGTTGGAATGGCCCATACTTTCCACAGATAGGTAAGCTTGCAGGTGCTTTATCAAGAGAGTACATTGATCATCCTTTATATGGTAATATTTTACTTAGAGATTTAGAAAGTAACTTAGGAGGTTCAAATTATTCTAATCCTAATGGTTGCTCTACAAGACCTTGTTATTATTGGATTCAGATTAATGGATTAAGTGAATCTTTAACAAAGGCAATTGATAATTATGTTGATGGTTCTGCAGGTTTAGACTCTGGTAGAGTTAGAATTTTAACATCTGATAGTTATTCTGGTTTTTATATTAAAGGTCCTTTAGTGCTTAAGCAGCCTTAGTATATTTATAATAAAAAAGCTCCCATTTGGGAGCTTTTGCTTTTTTACATGTGTTGCTTAATTAGTGTTGCAACAAGTTTTAAAAAGTCGTTATCAGGGTGTAGTTCAACTTGGTTAAACCCTTTGCCTACAGTTATATATAAAATAACGGCAATTTCAGGGTTATTGTTGTCTTTTTTTACTCTGCACCATATATCCCCATTAGTTATTTCAATACTTTCTTGTTTGTCTTGTATCTTAAGATATTCAGCTTTGCCATTTCGTATGAAAATATTGTGGTTTTTGCTAAGAGCGTTTCTGGTTAAACCTTTCTTCTTAACTCCAATGTTCATTAGGGTTTTAGGTTTGGGTTGTAACTTAAAGGTAGCATCTTGTGCTATAAAAACATGATTTTTCTGCATAGATAATGCCTTTTGCTTTTTAGGTATTTGCTAATGTAATATATAATTACAAAAAAGAAAAGCCCCAAATGGAGCTTTTATAAATAAATTTTTAACTATGTAGCTTATTGACCTAAGTCTTCAGCTGCTTTTTTAGTTAGTTCTTTTGCTTTTTTTGCATCAACTGTGTCTAGCACTAGTTTTTCTGTTGCAGTGATTACTAAAGTGTGTGCTTCAGATTTTATCTCAGCAATTGCTTTGTTTTTAGCGGCTTCGATTTGTCTTTCAGCTGTTTGAGATTTATCATTAAGGCTAATCTCAAGTTCTTTAGTTTTCTTATCTGCGATTTCTTTTGCATTATCTTTAGCTTCTTGAATAACAAGTTTAGCTTCTGAGTTTGCTTTTTCTAGTTTTTCATTGTATTGCTCTAAAAGTTCTTGAGCTTGGTTTTTAAGCTCTTCAGCTGCCTTTAGGTCAGCTTTAATAAGAGTAGCTCTTTCATCTAGAGATTTTGCAATGCTAGGAGCAGCAAACTTATACATAAATACTAACAGAACTACAAAACATAGCACTAACCAAAACATTTGTGAGTGTAAAAATGTAAAGTCGAATAGTTCCATGTTTAATTCCTAAATATTAAATGTTTATGTATTAAAGAACGAAGATGATAATCATTGCTACTGTGAAAGCAAATAGAGCGATAGCTTCAACGATAGCTAAACCAATGAAGAACATACCTTTAAGTTTGTCTTCTGCTTCTGGTTGTCTAGCGATTGACTCGAAATATTTACCAACTAAGTTACCTAAACCTAAACCAGCACCAATCATACCTAAACAAGCTAAACCAGCACCAATTGCTTTAAGACCTAATGTTAATTCCATAATATTATATTCCTTTTTTAGATTATTTTTTTGTTTATAACAAAACTATCTTAATGTAAGTTTATTGCATCATTAAGATAAACGCAAGTTAATATTGTGAAAATATAAGCTTGCAGAAACGCAACCATAAGCTCAAGAGCCATGATACCTAATAGTATTCCAGCTGGTAGAACTGCCGAAACAGCCGCCCAACCTGCTAACATAACAGCAAATGACGCAAATACTTTAAGTAAAATGTGTCCAGCGATCATATTAGCTGCAAGACGAACAGCAAGTGTGCATGGTCTTGCAAAGAATGAGATTAATTCTAAGATTACAATTAAAGGCATTAGTAATAGTGGAGTGCCTTCAGGTGCAAATAATTTAAAGAACTTTAAGCCATGGTTATAAAAGCCAACAATCCAAACCATTAAAAATACAGCAATACCCATTGCAAATGTAATTGAGATTTGTGATGTTGATGTGTATGAACCAGGTAGCATACCTAAAGCATTATTTGCCGCTACAAAGAAAAATACAGTAAAGATTAGAGGAACGAACTTAAGACCTTTCATACCTGTTGTAGATACAGTTAAGTCTTTAATAAATTCATAAGAAAGTTCTACTACTGACTGCATTCTTGAAGGTATTGTATTTCTTTTTCTAAGTCCAAGTGCGAAAAATAACATAACAGTTGCTGTTGCAATAAGCATCCATAAAGACTGGTTTGTTAAAGCAATATCAAAACCTGCTACATTAAACGAGGCAAGCTCTTTAATTTCAAATTGATGTAGAGGGTTTAAAGCCATACTAATTTTGTTCCTTTTTTTGTTTTATTTTCTTGCCATTGATTGTATTTTATTTTTTCATCTTTATCAATGTTTTTTTATAATAATTTTGATTTTTTTTAATGTTAGTTGAAAATTTATGAAAATTGCTATACTATATCAAGATGTTTATGGTATTTATTATAATATGTTAGGAGAACTAAAATGTTAGTGGTTAGAATATTGAGTTTAGTTGCATTAGTATTAAGCGTAAGTAACGCACATGCATCTATTACAGAAGGTTTAATGACATCTGAGGATTTAGATGCCTATGCAAATAGAATTGATTTTCTTAACTGTGCTTATGGGATGCCCAGTAAAATAACTGAGTGTAACAGCTCAACAGCAGCTGCTAGATCATCAGCTTTAGGTTTTAGAAAACAACAGGCTGCAGGTTTAAATGCATCTAAAAAAGCAGCACTTGATGCAGCTTTAGCCGCACTTCTACCGAAAATTAATAAACAAGATGTTGATGATTATATGGTGTATTTTGCTGGTTTGCCGGAGTCTAAGCAAATTGATGAATATGGTGAAGATGCAATTATTACTTATACAATAATGATTCCAGGTGAAGCTACAATGGATATGGCAGCATCAAAAGATTTTGATAATCCTGATGCGAATAAAGATGTTGTGAGTCAAAAGTTTGAATATACAAAAGAAGAGTTAAGGGCTTTAAATGGAAATCAGGAGAAGTATGATGATACAGGTGATTATACTCCTAAGGACCTACAGGGTTTAAAAACATCAAGAGAGCTTCCAAAACAGCAAAGTCTTATTTTAAAAAATGAAAACACTTTAGGTGAATTAACTATGTTGTCTGGTAAGGATGAGGTAGGTATGAGTTTAAGAACTAAAACAAAAGTTATTATGCTGTTAAGACGATACCCTGAGCTTGGTTATGCTATTAAAATTTCTAAGTTAGATTTAATGATGGATCAAAAAATGAAAAAAGGTGTTTTTGATAGAAGCAAGTTACCAGTTAAAAACTTAGATATTGTTAAGGTGGAAACAGGGAAGCCTGACTATGGTTGGATTAATAGGTATTCTAAAATGGAAGATGAAAATAGAAGATCAAGACATAAAGATTCTAACTTTAAAGTTTTAGAGTTTGGTATTGATAGATCTCAGTCTTATTATGATAAAATGCAGGCTAAAATGGAACTTGGTAATGGTAATTCTGCCAGTGATGATGGTAAAAGAGAGCGATTAATTGAATTATATAAAGATAAAGCTAAATCATTTCATAAGTCTGTTGAGCGTCAATATTATATTATGAAGTTTTATTATGGTTCAGATCCTGAAGTTAAAGATTTATTAAATCAATATGAAAGTTTTGAATTTGCTGATATTGGTCCAATGCCAAATGATTTAGATAAAGAGGGGGATTTTTAAATGAGGGTATTTACTTTTCTTTTATGTTCATTAGTATTATTAACTAACTCTGTTTTTGCTGCAGAAGCTCCTGGCGCAGGTGCAGGTTCTGGGGGGGCAGGTAGTGTTCCAAGTGGTGTTGAAGAAGTTAATGATATGTACTCTATGTATGATGAGTTTGAAATGGAGAATTCAATGAATTTTTCAGACTGTCATGACTTTGGTATAAGTTTTGGTATTGCAATGTGCCCAGGTTTTTTACCATTCCCTACTCTTGTTCTTAAGTATAAGTACTGGGATCCTATTGCAATGGTTGAAGTTGTGCATGATCCTTGGAGGAGCTTCTTGTATAAAGAAAGTTTATATGATTTTTCAGGTAACTCTGAAACTGCAGCTGTTGATGCAGTTGGTTTAAGTCCGACTATTGGTTCTGGTTTTAATAATAGAAAAGCTACATCTTCTGGTAAAGATTTTATTGGTACTCAAAAAATGGAAACTCATGTTTGGGCTGTTTCAGATTGGTGGAGACTGCTTAAGACATCTAGTTATTTAGACTCTTGTACATCTTTAACTTGTAAAAATAAAGATTGGTCAGGTTGTATTTTTACAGTTATTAATTCAGTTGTTTCAATTAGCTCTCAGATAAATGAAACTATATCAAGTATTAATAAAGGAGAAGGTGCAGAAGGTAAGGGTCAAGGTGTTAAAAATGGTGATTCTGTTCATTATGAGGATGGCTCTGTTTATGAAAAGCAAGAAGTTACAAATTCAGAAGGTGATGTAGTAGGCGAGGAGTATGTTGAAACTAGAGAGCCTGGTAATTATGGAGTTGAGGGTTCAGATGGTGATTTTATTGGCCAGGCTGCAGAAGTTGCTATGTCTGACAGTATTATTCCTGGTATGACTAATGCTGAAATGCTGAGTGCTGGTTTTTCATTGGCTACTGGTGATCCAGTTGGTGCTGGTTTGGCTGTTGGTGGTGCTGTTGCAGGTGATTTATATGAAGGTTCAGCTCTGCAGGAGTCTGTTAATACTGGTGTTGAAGACTTTAAGACTAATGTTATGGGCTATGATCCTGAAGCTGAAGCTCCAGACTTGCCTGCAAGTACTAAAACTGGAGGTGTTGCTAAAACAGAGGGTTCAGGTTTAGCAGGTACAACATCAAGTAATTCAACAGGTGCATCACAGGCTATGTCTAATAATGCAATGGGTAGAGATGATCCTTCTCAGAAGGGTGCTGAGCAAGATATTATGAGTAATATACCAGGTGCAGCTAGTGGTTTTGGTACAAAACAGCTTGATATGGCAACATCTGTTATCGATAGAATCGTTTACTTTAATGTTGTGGAACAGTTAATTCAAATGGTAGCAACAGTTGTTCCAATTATGGTTCACCCTGTTTATATGTCAGAAAGACATGAAAAAGCTTCATCAGATGGCGGTATATTCTGGTCAAGTTTATTCCAAAGTTTTGCTGATATGGGTGCAGGTATGATTATGCCAGTATTTTGTATGGGTAGAACAATGGGTATGGCAGTTGATGGTGTAGCAAACTTAGTAGGTGTTGATATTTCAAGTAGTATCTTAGGTCCTTTCAGTAATTTCTTAGTGAATAGGTGTGCTGGTTCATGGGGTCCTTTAGAGCCTAGGGTTACTCTAATGGGTACAGGTGATCATATGGTTGCAGCTGGTATTGCATCGGTTAGAGGTTTAAATATTGCTCAAAGTATTACAGGTGATATGTATAATAAAACTATTAATAATACGCCTTTTACACAATTAAGATTCAACTTAGATTGGCCACATCAGTCTGGTTGTTATGGATTTACAGGTTTTGATGGTATGAGTAGAGGTTGGACAAGCCCGGCACTGGGTATAGCTGATCAGGTTGTTAATGCTGTTAAGACGGGTGATTTATCTGGTTTTGATACAAGTAATACAGATGTTAACCCTGTTAATAATGCTGGTGGTTATGTCTTTACATACTGGAAGAATCGTAAGTGTGAATACTGGATATCTTGTAATAAATGGAAAGGTGATACTGGTTTATAGTATAAGGAATAAAAAATGATGAAAATTTTAATTATATTACTTACTTGTTTGATTTCTTTGGAGTCATATGCTCAAATTAGAGTATATGACCCTACAACAGGTGAAGAAAAAAGTCTTAAGTATTTAGAAAAAGTAGGAGCTGTTGATGATGTTAGTCCTTTAGAAGAGGAAAATCATAAGATTAATAGATCTAAGTATTATTCAAAAGTTGCAGATCGTGAATTTAGAACTAAAGAAGAGCTATTTGAATATATGAAGCAAATTCCTGATCGTCAAAAGCCTATTGATCAGCAAAAGATTTCTGGTTTGGGTACAGTTGTTGTTTTTGGTAGTATCGCAACATTAGATGAAGAGAATTCAGAATATATGAATTCTATTAGAAATATATCTAATGTAAGAACGAAGTTTTACCTTAAAAGGCCTAATACAATTGCTTCATTAGCATCTTTAGCGGTTAAGACAAAGGCTGCATTTAAAGGAGAGTTGTTATTTGATAGCGGTGGAAAGAATGCAAGGCAGCTTCGAGTTTCTAGTTATCCTACGGTTATCTATATTGCTCCAGATGGTTCTCAGGCTAGATTTGAGCTAACTGCAGGCGGTGTGAATGCCTTAAGAATGAAAATCGGTGAGGTTTATGCTTTAATGCAGGCTAGGGGTATGGATACTAAATATAAGCCTGTAGAGGAGTAAAAATTATATCATTAAAAAAGTCATCTATGTTAAATAGGTGGCTTTTTTAATTTTAATCAATAAAAGTTAGATTATTGAAAAAAAATAAAAAAATTGAAAAAAATAGATAAAAAACCTTGAAATGAAAGTAGATAGTTGTTATAATGCATCAGAATTTCAGCAACAAGAGATAATTTTCTAGGA
>PTJW01000022.1 GCA_002937495.1 Pseudomonadota bacterium
GAGTAGTATGCATCATAATAACCTGATGATAATACATAGTTACCAACCATAATTCTTCTTTTAACTTCCCAACCAAAGCCAGCTGATCTTGATTTAGCGTAAGTATCATCTAGGTTTTCACCTTCAACTCTTAGGCCGTATCTCATGCCGTCATATCTTGATAGGTTAGCTGCTGCTTCTGCAGGAGCAACAATGTAGTAAGTTGGAACAGCATATTTTGTATGAGGTAGTGAAATTTCTACAATTTCAGCACCTGCAGCTTTAAATTGCTCAACTTTAGCGTTGATAATATCTTTAACTTTTTGGTCAACACCGTCAACAAAGTATTCTTTTGGTAAACCAACCTTTAGACCTTTAACTTCTAGGTTGTCTAGTTCGCCAAAGTAGTTTTCTACAGCCATGTTTACAGATGTAGAGTCTTTTTCATCGTGACCTGAAGCAACTTGGAAAGTTAAAGCAGTATCAGCAACAGAACGAGCCATGAAACCAGCTTGGTCTAAGCTTGATGCGAATGCTACCATACCAAATCTTGAACATCTACCGTATGTTGGACGGAAACCAACTGTGTTAGTAAATGATGCAGGTTGTCTTACTGAGCCACCAGTATCAGAACCAGTTGCAGCAAAACACTGGAAGTCAGCTAAAGCAGCTGAAGACCCTGATGATGAACCACCTGGAGTTAAGTTTTCTGTTTCTTTAATTGGGCTAACTGCATTACCAAAATATGAAGTTTCACCTGAGCCACCCATAGCAAATTGGTCCATGTTTAATTTACCTAGTAAAACCGCACCTTCATCTAGCATTTTTTGAGTAACTGTAGACTCATAAGGTGGGATGAAGTTTTCTAGCATTTTTGAAGCTGCAGTTGTTTTAATACCTTTTGTACAAAATAGGTCTTTAAATGCAACAGGAACACCTTCAAGTAGGCCGCCTTCACCATCATCTAGTTTTTGGTCTGATTTTTCAGCCATTGCTAGTGCTTCTTCTTCTGTAATTGTGATGTAAGCATTAATTTTTTCGTTACGCTCTTTAATTCTTTCTAAGCATGCTTTTGTTACATCTACTGAACGAACTTCACGAGTTTTTAGCTTCTCGATAAGCTCAGTCATAGTAAGTTTTAAAATTTCGTTCATTATTTTCAATCCTTGATTTGTAAATTTATTAGTCAATAACTTTAGGTACTACAAAGAAGCCCATTTCTGTTGATGGTGCATTTGATTGTAGGTTATCTCTTGATATCTGATTCTGAGGATTATCTTCTCTTTGTGGAGTAGACGCATTATTAATAACGCTAGTCATACCTTCGATATTGTCTGTATTTACTTCTTGTAGCTGTGACACAAAGTCAAAGATTTTACCGAACTCTTCTTGAAGAGTTGCTTTTTCTTCCTCATTAAAGTCTAAACGACTTAGTTGAGCTAGTTTTTCTACTGTTTTGATATCAACTTCACTCATATTGATTGTCCTTTTTATTTTGGTTATAAACACAAAAAATAACTAACCAAGTCTTAGTTGGTTAATAATTTCTTATTTATATTGATTTTCTAGGTCTTAGAATAGCATAAAATACAGGATATATCAATAAAATATATCCTGTAATATAAGTAAAATATGTTATGGGCTATACCATAAATGATTCTTTTTTTTCTTATTGTAGAAATAAAAAAGAATATATCTTGATATTGCGTCTTTAAATGTTAGTTTTTAGGTTATCAAGTTCTTGTAAAAAAAATTAAAAAAGTTTATATTAAAGTAAATCAATTATAACGAAAGATATTAAACTTGAAGCCAATTAGAGATTTAAAAGAATTTCCACAAAAGGGTAAAATTTTATGCTTAGATGTTGGTAAAAAAACTTTAGGTATTGCAATTTGCGATGCTTTAAGAACAGTTGCTACAGCTTACCCTACAATTAAAAGAACAAAATGGAAAAATGATAAGCAAACAATTGCTAAGTATATTCAAGAAAATAACATTGAGTGTTTTGTTGTTGGCTGGCCGGTTAATGCTGATGGTACAAAGTCATCATCTACAGATGCAGCAGAAAGTTTTGCAGATACATTAGCAGATACATTTGAATTACCTGTTTTATTGTTTGATGAAACATACTCAACAAAACAAGCTGAAGAAGCGATGCTTTCTACAGGAATGAGACGAAAAAAAGCAAAAGAGCGTAATTTAGATTCTGTTGCAGCTAGTTTTATCTTGCAAAATTTACTGAATAGTTTAAACTAGCAACTATAAGGTGTGTTAATTGCAAGGAGCTTTAAATGTTAAATAATCAGCAGTTTAATTTATTAAGATTGGTAAGAAGTGAAAATGTAGGAAATGTTACATTAAGAAAACTTATTGATAAATACTCTAATGCTGAAAATGCAATTAAAAACATCGATGAAATTAATAGTAAGCTAAAAAGAAAAATTAAATTAGCTACAGAAAAAGACATTAAACAAGAGGCTAACCAGCTTGCAAAGCTTGGTGGCTTCTTTTTATTTGAAGATGACGAAAACTACCCAGAACAATTAAAATTTATATCTGATAATCCAGTTGTTTTAACTTGCCTAGGTAATATTGATTTATTAAAACGCAAGCAGGTTGCAGTGGTTGGCGCAAGGTCAGTAAGTGTTTTAGGTTTAAAATTAACTCGTAAAATGGCAGGTACATTAGCTAAAAAAGGTTATGTTGTAACATCTGGTTTAGCTAGAGGTGTTGATAGTTTAGCTCATTTAGGTGCTTTAGATGAAAACGGAGCAACAATTGCAGTTTTAGGTAGCTCGGTTGATTTTTGCTACCCAGCTGAAAATAAAGAATTGTATGATTCTATTTTAGCTAATGGTGGTTTAATAATTTCAGAAAATAAAGTTGGCTCGGGTATTATATCAAAGCATCAATTTCCAAAAAGAAATCGCATTATTACAGCTTTAAGTGAGGCTGTGGTTGTTACAGAATGTACTAAGAAGTCTGGCTCATTAATTACTGCTAAATTAGCTTTAGAGATGGGTAAGGAGTTATTTGCTGTCCCAGGTCATCCTCTTGATAAGCATTTTGAAGGTACTAATGACTTAATTAAACAATCATGTGCACATGTTTTAACAAATATTGATGACTTATTAAATGTTATTGGTGAGGCTGATGATTATATTCCTTCAGAAAAAACAATTAACCAAGAAAAGTTAGAACTATTTGATTTAGCTGAAGAGTATGTAGAGTTTGAATCTGAGTCTACAGATATCTTAACTCAAGATTTACAAGTTGTTGATGTTATTATTGATACTCCAAAAACAATTGATGAAATTATTAGATTAACAAGTTTACCAGAATCTGAAGTAGCAACGCAAATAGGTATGCTAGAGCTTGAAGGAAAGCTTAAAAGGTTTGAAGGTGGTAGGGTTTGTTTAATTTAAAAAAAGAGCCCATTAAGGGCTCTTTGTTTTATTCGCTAATTTTAATTGCCGAGTTAAACGGTAAGGTAGGGTCTAGCTCTAGGTTAAAGACTGTATTTGAATGCTTAGAATACTGTTGGATAAAATTATATAGCGAGCATACTTTATTATCTTGGAAAACATAGATGTTAAGAGTTTCAAAGTTTGACATGTTTTGCAATGCATATTGCATTACCTTTGCATCGCACGAGTCAATGTCATTCCATACAAAGCCTTTGATGTTATTGCCATCAAATTTTAATACTGGTTTAACAAAGTGAGTCTCTTTTTTGTTTTCAATTAAGTCTTTTACGATTTCTTGAGCTAGTTTTATTGTCATTGCTTATATAATAAATGTTATTAGTCGGTGATGTGATATTATGCAAAAAGCCTTAGAAAGTAAAGCAAATAAGGCAAAAAATAAAAAGCAATGCGTTTTTGCATTGCTTTTTATAGGTTTTTTTTAATGTGCTGGAGCATTTGTTAACTTATTAGGGATATTTACATGCCCAATAGTTCCGATATTTGTTTTATAGATTGACAATTCGCTAGAGTTATCGCTTATTTTAGGGAACATAACCTGCATATATTGCTTGGCACAGCTTTTTGCAAAATCTTTAAAGTTGAATAATTGTTTTTCAATTAAAACAACTAAGTAGCTATGTTCATCATCAAGTTGGTTCATTTCTTCGTCAAGTTCAAGAAAACGCATGCTTTCAATTAATTTGCATGCATCATAGCTAATATAGTCAAGACCCTTTAGAAGTGGATTTCCATGCAATAACTTTGTAGTTCTATTAGGCTTTAAAATAAATGCCTTATATTCACCAGTGATTATTTTAGCGATATTTGCATCTAGAATGTTAAAATCATTTTCCATGATTTAATCTCCTGTGATGAAAGTTTTAAAAAGGTAAGAGGTTTTATGATTTTTAGAATACCTACTATATCCACCTTAAACTAATAAGTAAAGAAAAAAACGACCTGTTTTAAACAGGTCGTTTTTTATTATAACTTTCTAATTAGTCTTCTTCACCGTCAGACTTTAAGTTTACACCTAAAGTTTTTAGTTTTCTGTGAAGGGCTGATCTTTCCATGCCAACAAAATCTGCAGTTCTTGAAATATTACCGTTAAATCTTTTTAGCTGATCTGTTAGGTATGATTTTTCAAATACTTCTCTTGCTTGTCTTAATGGTAAAGTTTTAACAGCATTTAGGTCTGTAATTTCACCATTTGATTCTGGCAGTGTTAAGTCTGCTGGTAGCATATCAACATCAATAGCTTTACCTGGGTGCATGATAATTAACCACTCAATAAGGTTTTTAAGTTGTCTAACGTTACCAGGCCAGCTGTAACTTGTTAATACTGCCATAGCTGCAGGTGTTAAAGCTGTTTTATTTTCTTTATCTGCTGCTAGTAGTGTTAAGAAGTTATTTACTAATGGTGGAATGTCAACTGTTCTATCTTTTAATGATGGCATTACAATTGGAACAACATTAAGTCTGTAGAATAAGTCTGCTCTGAATTGTTTATTTTTAATTAACTCTTGCAGATCATGTGATGTTGAAGAGATAATTCTTAAGTTAACTTCTCTTCTTGCACCAGTTTCTGGGTTTTCAATAACACTTTCTTGTAAAAACTTAAGTAGTTTTGCTTGCATATTTAAGCTTAGGTCGCCAACTTCATCAAGGTAAAGTGTGCCTTTGCCAGCATTTTCAAGCATTGAATAAAGTGTTAAGTCAAAAGTATTTTCAGAAATTGCAGCAGGGTTTAGTACGAAAAACGGATCTGTTGCCCTTAGTGAGTTTTGGTGGATTAATCTAGCAACAACTTCTTTACCTGTGCCTGATTCACCAGAAATCATAACTCTTGACTCGCCTTTAGAAACTTGCTTAATCATGTGTCTAACGCTAGCAATTTGGCTTGAGCTACCTAGTAGGTCTTGCACTTGGCCTTGTTGAGATCTTAAGATTAAGTTTTCTTGAACAAGCTTAGAGTCTCTAACAGCTCTATCAATTGTTAAGATAAGTCTATCAGCTTGAGGTGGTTTTTCAATAAAGTCATAAGCACCTTTTTGAGTTGCTTGAACAGCAGTTTCAACAGTACCATGGCCTGAAATCATTACCACTGGTATGTTTGGGTTTTTTCTTTTGATTTTACCTAGAGTTTCAAGACCGTCCATGCCTTCCATCCAAATATCTAAAAGAACGATATCTGGAACTTCTTCAGCAATCATGTCTAGAGCTTGTTGACCACTTTCAGCAGTTTTAACATTAAAACCTTCATCTTCAAGTAAGCCACCCATGCTCAGGCGAATATCTAGTTCGTCATCTACGATAAGTACATTGTATTTCATGAGTATATAAATCCTATTATTATTTTGTATTGTAATAGTCTTTAGATTTTCTTGTTATATGTCCTTGAAATTGCCAATTATGCAATACAGATAATAAGAAAATCTATAATTAGTTTATACACATAAAATCTACAAAAATTATTTTACCTATCTAGTGGAAGAATAATTGAAACAGTTGTTCCGTGTGGTTTTCTTCTTAATAGGCTAACTGAACCTTTATGTTCATCAATAATTTTTTTAACAATAGCCAAACCAAGACCTGTCCCTTTTTTACGAGTTGTGATATATGGGTCAAACAGTTTGTTGATCTCTACATCCTCAGGAATTCCTGGTCCATCATCAGTAATTTTTAAGTGTATGTTACTATTTTGTGATATTTTCGCAACAATGTCAATACTTCCAGACGAATTTTTATTATTTTCTTCAATTGCGTTGATTGAATTTTCAATTAAATTAGTTAAAACACGCTTGATTTGTAAGGTATCACAGTTGATTGGTAGCTCAGAATGTTCTAAGTCTAAATTCATGTTAATATTCTGTCTGTTGCTTTGCAGTAGTAAAATTTCCCTAATAATTGAAGTTAAATTTTGCTGTTCAAATACAGGAGATGGCATTCTTGCAAAATCTGAAAACTCATTAACTAATGATCTTAAGTCTTCAACTTGACGAATAATAATTTGTGTTAAATCTGTAAATAGCTCGTTATCTACTTCAATTTGCTTACCAAATCTACGACGTAGTCTTTCTGCACTTAATTGAATAGGTGTTAGAGGGTTTTTAATTTCATGTGCCATACGGCGAGCAACATCAGACCATGCACCAAGTTTTTGTGCAGATTTTAGTTCTGTAATATCTTCAAATGTGATAAGTAAGTTTTTAACCTGGTCACGCTTAAAGTCTAATGATACAATTCTTACTAAAAATTCTTTTGTAGTTTCTTCAAAATTAATAGTAACTTGCTCTTGTAGCATTTTGTATGGGTTATTAATTTTAAAGTATAAGTTTGCAAGCTCCATCATTTCTGGAGAAAACTTCTTAATATTTTTACCACTCTCAAGTTTTAGAGTTTCTTTTGCAGATTTGTTAGCCATTCTTACAATACCAGAGCGAGATATTGTGAATACACCAGAGCTAACACCTGTAAGGATAGCTTCAAGTGTTTTGCTTTTGTTTTCGATTTCTTGGTGTTTTGAATTAAGCTCTAGCTGTTTATTCTTAATATCATTTGCCATAGTGTTGAATGAATTTGTAAGCTCGCCAATTTCATCATCATCTAAAACATTTAGCTGAGTAGATAAGTCGCCTTCTGCAAGTTTTTGTGTACCTTCAACTAGTGATTCTAGAGGGTTAACAATTCTTCTTGCTAAACGCATACTGAAATATACTGAACCACATAATAAAGCAATAGAAAATGCAATAAAGAATAAACTGAATAGAAGTTTAACTTGGTCTCTTTCACTTTGGATTTGGTAGTATTGTTGATATGCTTTTTGTGTTGAGTCTAAATAGTATAAAACAGCAGGGTGAATCCAACGACGAATAACTAAATAGCCACTATCTAATGGTAGTTTAGCAATAGCAGTGATTCTGTTATTATTATCTTCTTTATAAATTACACCTTTTTTATTGAATAATGCAGATTCAAAGGCTTGAGTAATGTCATCTGTTTGTAAGCTTGGCATTAAATCACCAGCAAACTCCATTAAACTACCTTTATTGTCGTATAGTGAAATTTCTGCAAGGTCTCTTTCTTCAAGCTCTTCAGATAAAATCTGTTCTAAAGCTTGAGAGTCAATTAAAAAGCTTGGAGCTGAAAAAATAGGATCTTTAGCTAAGTTTTTAGCTTCAACTAATAGTCTTTCTTCATGTTCTGTTAAATATGCTTGAGCAACCATTAATGAGTTGTCTAATGATTTTGTAACTTTTGATGAGAACCATGTTTCAACACCTGAGTTAATAAAAATAAGTGCAAAACATAAAACAGCAGTACCTGGAATAAACGCTAATACCGAGAATACCCCAGCAAGCCTTGTATTTAGTTTAATTTTAGCGAATGCTCGTTTTCTGTAGATAAATAGATACATGCAGTATCTTGTAAATAAAGTTAAAACTAGTGCGATTAAAATAAAGTTTAAGTTAATAAATGCAATTTGGTTGTTTGACTGAGTTAAATCGCCTTTAAAAATAGTTATAAGTGTGAATGCTAAAAACACAGATAAAGCAATTAAGGCTATTGCATAAAATAGTCTTAAAAATTTTGGAAGAACCTTAGAGCCTAATAATGCTCTTTTACATAAATTACTTATCGATGTAGTGAACTGCACTGTGTAGCCTTTCTTTTAAACCTTCGCCTTTAAATAATAGAAACTTAGAAGATGATTCTTCTTCTATTGGGTTAATGCTAATTGTAAAGTCAATTTCATAAGCATTACCTTTTTGTAGCACATTTTTTGGTAAAAACGGAGCATTAATTAAACCTGTTGCATTATTGAATAGGTTTTTTGCAGAGGCAGTAGGGCGTAGTTTATCTTTTTTTACACCAATGTAGTATTGATTATTAATAAGATTATATTTGTAGTATTTAGTATATTTTTTTTCAGCTAGCCAGCCAATCCATTGGTCAACAGGTCTAATTTTTACTTTATGTACAATACTTACTACTTTACCTGTTTTTAAAGCAGATTCAAATGCATTTTTAAATTCTGCAGTAATAGGTAAGTTATAAGTAATATTGTCAGAATTAGTGTGATGTTCAATAGCAAATCTTCCGCTAGTTGATGCAATAGCAGAGTTATATGAAATAATGATAGCTGTTAAGATTAAAATTAGTTTTTTCAAAGTGAAATTTATCTTTTATTTTATTGAACCGTTATGTTTGTTTTGTCGTTTATTCTCTTAGATTATTACAATATCTTTTAAACTACAATAAAAAAAATAAAAACTGTGCTTTAAATGTTGAATGGTGTGATATTTTCGCAAAAGATTGTGCGTGTCGTGTTTTTAGATATAACAAAAACCACCCCAGATAGGGTGGTTTGCTATAATGTGTAATTGTGAAATTACTTAAGCTTAGCTTGTTTGAATGGAACGTGCTTTCTTACAACTGGGTCGTATTTGTTAAGTTCCATTTTTTCTGTAGCTGTTTTAGGGTTAATTTTTGTTACGTAGTAATAACCTGTACCAGCTGTTGAAACTAGCTTAATGTAATCACTGTTAGTTCTTTTAGCCATAACATTAAACTCCATATATATTTATAGTACTATAAGCATTGATTCCTCAACAATTGATATCTCAATGCAAGCTGCAGTATAGATACTTTTTTTTAAATTTTCAAGAAAAATCGAAAAAAACATTAAATTATAAGTTTTTAAGTTTAAAATAAAACCAGTAATTGTCTTTTGTCTTAAAATTGCTCTGGGTGTTAAGTTATTGTAATATATGTAGATATGGTAATTTTGTTAAAAAATCTTGCAACTTATGATTATGTGTGTATAATTAATTAGGTATTGAACTTATGGTTTATATTTTTATTTATTAAACTTAACCTGTGAGTTAGGTTTATAAATTTAAGTTATTATTTAATTGTATAGAAGTTAAGAACCACGCTTCAAAAAAATAGCGTTATATCGCTAAAAAATATAACTAAAGTAATAGAATATTAAGAAATGGAAGATTTTTTCTTTTTTCATCATTTATTATTTAGTATAATAGTTTTATTAATTAATAAACTAAAGCACATGTTTGTGTATCTATAAGGTTAAATTTTTTTTATTTAATTTAATAAATGTTTAAATATGCATGATAACCCTAAGTCTAAAAATGTAAGCTATAAAAGGAATAATGGCTTATATAAATAGTAAGTTTTTTAGATTTTAGTTGGGTTGTATAAATAAAAAGTAGGCCAAATGGGTAGATAGTTTTATTTAAGTATTTAATAAAAAAGAACTAATCACTACTTTGTTGATATTAATGATTTGAAGTTAAACAGCTTTAGGAGGAAGTAAAGCATGGAAATGAATAATAAAAAGTTTACAGTTGCAATTGTAGACGACCATGAAATAATTAGAGAAGGTATTTCTGAACTTATCGATAAAACAAAATTTAATGTTGTAGGTTCATTCTCTTCAGGACAAGAAATTAAAGATTTTATGAATGCAGGCCATCATGTGGATGTTATTTTGATGGATATTACAATGCCAGAAGAAAATGGTATTAATGTAGCAAAAGAAATTATCGCAAGACATAAAAATGTTAAAGTGGTTATGCTTACAATGTCAGAATCTTTAGAAGATATTAAAAACTCAGCTAAAGTTGGAGTTAAAGGTTTCTTAACTAAAACAGCATCAGCTGATAAAATTTCACACGCTATTAGCATGGTGATGCAAGGTGATGTAGTATTCCCTTCAAAAATTTATGATGTAGATAACATTGATATCTTTACAAATTCAAGAGGTAAAGGTAAAGATGTTCTATCAAGAAGAGAAGTAGAAATTTTAAAATATATTGCTAAAGGTCATTCAAATAAAGAAATTGCTTATGAATTAAACTTAGCAGAAGGTACAGTTAAAGTACATGTTAAGAAAATTCTAACTAAACTTGGTTTACAAAATAGAACACAAGGTGCTATTTATGCAATTAACAAAGGTTGGGGGCCAACAGCTGAAGAAATTAACCAAATCATTTCTCCAAAAGCATAAGTTAAATAATTTAAAAAAAGCTCTCGTTATTGAGAGCTTTTTTGTTGTGTTATTTTTAGTAAGATGTTAACCTTGTGATATTAATAAAAATAAGAAAGTTAGATGTTTATGTTAATTAAGAGGGGTGCAATGTTTGGCCTTGATGCTAGAATAGCGTTAGCAATTTTTGGAGCATTGTCAGTAATATCAGGTGCTGCCTTGTATAGTGCCATACAAGCTGCAAAAAATGAAGCTAAAGTGCAAACAGGTTTAGAACTTTATAAGGGTATAGAACAGTATATGCTTGATAAGGGTGAGTTATTTGCCACTGGTAATGTAACATATACAGATGTAGGCCTTATTGCTAAAAACTTTGATAGTGATCCATTATGGAATGGCCCATATTATGGAGAAAGTACAAGTACTAGAATATATATAAAGCTAGCAGGCTTTACAGGTAATACTGCAATAGATGAGAATTTTCAATTAGGTAAATGGGGTAAAGATGTTGTTTCTCCATCGTATGAGTCATGCTTTGTTGCATCAATTTGTTATTTTTATTTATTTAGAAGTTATTCAGTACAAACTCTAATTATGAAAGCTTAAAATCTACAGCTATTTCCCTTGATGCATATGTTGATGGTGGAGATGGAGGTTCTGCAGGTAAAGTTAGATATTCCCAAAGTTCTGGAACATATACTTTTGCATATAGAGTAGGACTTGCATTTAAGTAATAAGAAAAAACTCCCAGTTGGGAGTTTTTTCTTTCTTATAATTTGTAAACATACTTTTTATAAGTTAGAGGCTTAATGTATAAAGGCTCTAGTGGTTTATCTGATAAGTCAT
>PTJW01000023.1 GCA_002937495.1 Pseudomonadota bacterium
TTGGTGTTTATCGTACACACGAAGAACCTAAAGAGGAGAAAATCGACGCGCTAATTGGTATGTTGAGTGCTTTTGGGGTATCAATTCCAGAAGAGTTTATGCAAGAAGATGTTATCTTGCATCCATCAATGTTCCGCAAATTAGCAGAGTCTATTGACCACTTAGCAAACCGTAACACATTGTTGAACATGCTTGTTCGTGCAATGTCAAAAGCTCGTTACTCAACTGACAATATCGGCCACTTTGGTTTGGCAATTGGCTGTGATACTGAAACTACCGCTACAGGTTATGTTCACTTCACATCACCAATTCGTCGTATGCCTGACTTAAATGCACATGAAATCATTTTTGATAATACTCATCAACATGATCCAGCTTTGCTACAAGACAAGTGCGACCACTACACCAATCGTGAAATTGCAGTTGATAATGCAGCAAACGAAGTAACCCAGCGAGTACTGGTTCGTAGTTATGAAGATCGTATCGATGAAGTGTTTGATGTTATCATTTCAAACATTATGGATCGTCGAATTTTCATCACTATTCCTGAAACAGGTGCCGAAGGTTCAATCTCAACTCGTCAGTTCAATAAATTGGGTTATCAGTTTAACCCTGAATCTAGTCGTTTTGAAGTTGAAGGTGATGAATCTGTTACTCAAATTGCTTTAGGTGATAAACTTAAAGCCAAACTAAGCCGAGTGAATGTTCTTTCAATGAGCATGAACTTTGACTTTGTCGATTTTGCATAATTAAGCAAATTAATAAAAAGCCTCCCTAGTGGAGGTTTTTCTTTTTCTTGCAAAATAAATATTGGCGTGCTAGAATTTTTTTATTATAAAAATAAAAATAGTAGGGTAGTTGTGTGAATATTTTTGAAAAATTGCAAATGGGCAATTCATATACTTCATATATTTCAAATAAAACAGAGTCTTCAGCTGATTATGGTAGTATTTTGGGCTCAATACCAGATTCTGCATTGGTTATTATAGCAGTGTTTTGGATTGTTTTATTATGTAAGAAGTATTTAAAAAATGCTTCAAAAAAGAAATTAGTCGAAGAACGAAAAACAGAAGAGTTTTGGTTAAATTCAAACCATCAGTCTTTTAAACAAAAGTTAAGAGATTTATATGAAGAGCTAGGTTATGAGCATTCTAAGCTTATTGGATCTAAAGATGCGATTGTGTTAAAGTCTGAAGAAGGTAAGTCTGTTTTATATTGTTATACATACGAGCGAGACTTTACCGAAGAAGATGTAGAAAAACTATTAAAGTTAGCTAAACGTAAAAAAATTGAAGAAATAAGCGTATTTATTAGTGAAGATATAACTAAAAAAGAAAAAGTATTACTTAAGAAAAGTAAAATTGATATTTTAAAATTAGATGACATTATCGAATTAGCAAAAACATTATAAAATAAAAGCCTCCTTATTAATGGGAGGTTTTCTTATATTCTGTTTACTTAATTTAAACAAAGAAAAAAGCATCCCGAAGGATGCTTAAATGGAGGAAGTGGTGGGATTGGCTAAAGCCTTGTCGTTTCACTCGATGCGAACCCACTGAGTATGTGTGTTCTCATCCCACTTTAGATAATAAAAAAAGCATCCCGAAGGATGCTTAAATGGAGGAAGTGGTGGGATTGGCTAAAGCCTTGTCGTTTCACTCGATGCGAACCCACTGAGTATGTGTGTTCTCATCCCACTTTAGATAATAAAAAAAGCATCCCGAAGGATGCTTAAATGGAGGAAGTGGTGGGATTCGAACCCACGGTACGCTCTCACGCACGACGGTTTTCAAGACCGTTGCATTCAACCACTCTGCCACACTTCCGTATATCTCGTTGATGCAAGAATATGTATACCACTATGGAGCTATCATGTCAACACTTTTTTATCATTTTTTTTAATTTTTTTTGAAGTTTTTTAAAAAATACATATAAAACAGTATATTAGAAAATGGCAAAATATAGGCTTGTTTATTGCTAAAAACTTTGCAATTTATCTCATTTTCTAGTATAATATGTTTAATTTTATAGATTAATAAACTAGGATGTAAATAAATGGATCAACACTTTTTAGAATTTGAAACAGATATTTTAAAAGTACAGACAAAAATTCAAGAGCTAATGAAGGTTAAAGAAAACCAGAATATTGATGAACAAGCACTAGATTTTGAAAATGCTCTTAATAAATTAGAACTAGAAAAAGCAAAAGCTACAAGATTAGTATATAGAGATTTAACAGCTTGGCAAAAAGCCCAAGTATCTAGACACCAACAAAGACCACAAGCATCAGACTATATTAAACACCTTATTACAGACTTTGTAAAACTTTCAGGTGATAAACTATTTTCTGAAGATGCAGCAGTTATTGCTGGCCTTGGTAGATTTGAAGGAAAGCCAGTATTTGTAGTAGGTATTGAAAAGGGTAGAGATACAAAGTCTCGTGTTAAACACAACTTTGGTATGCCTAAGCCAGAAGGTTATAGAAAAGCAAAAAGAATTTTTGAACTAGCAAGCCATTTTGGTTTGCCAGTTATTAGCTTTGTTGATACACCAGGTGCTTTCCCAGGTATTGAGGCTGAAAGAAGAGGTCAAGGCGAAGCTATCGCAAGATGTATTGAAGTTTCAATGAAAGTTAAATCACCAATGATTTCAATTATTACAGGTGAAGGTGGCTCAGGCGGTGCTTTAGCAATTGCTACATCAAATAAAGTATTAATGCTAGAGCATTCAATTTACTCGGTAATTTCACCAGAAGGATGTGCATCAATTTTATTTAGAGATAGTTCAAAGGCTAATATTGCTGCAGAATCATTAGGTTTAGTTGCAGATAAACTAGAAGACTTAAATGTTATTGATGGTATTATTAAAGAGCCAGTAGGTGGTGCTCATAGAGATGTTGCACTAACAATGAAGAGAACAAGAAAAGCTTTAATTGAGCATTTAGAAGATCTTCAAGATAATGTTACAAACTATGTTTCTCACAGAAGAAATAGATTTTTAGATATTTAATTAAGATAAAACACTTGTAAACTTTGCAGGTGTTTTTTATTTTTAAAGGGTAGATTTATGACAGAAAAAGAGAATAATTTATTAGAAGAGATTTCAAAGTTAATTCATGATGAATGGGTAGAATGGGCTCAACAAATTGAACATGAAGTGGCAGATGATAGAAAAGCAAGATGGCAAACAGTTTATTGTGATTATGAAGATCTATCAGAAGAAATGAAAGAAAAAGATAGAGTATATGGTCGTAAAGTTTTATCTATGCTAAAAGATAGGGGTATTTTATAATGTTAAAGAAGGGAGCGATGTTCGGGCTTGATGCTCGTATAGCATTGGCAATTTTTGGAGCTTTAAGTGTAATTAGTGGGGCTGCACTTTATAGTGCTATACAAAACTCTACAGTAATTAAATATCTTGCTACAGTTAATGAAATTGAAAAATCATTAATTTCTTATTATTTAGATACAGGTCTTTACCCAAACTTTAATGATACAATTCATGCAGAAGTTATGGTTAGCGGTTTATTTACTGATGATGGTAATTCAGGCTGGAATGGGCCATATAGTGTATTAAAACTAAGAAATGCCCTTACTATAGATGATCCATATGACTCAGATAATCCTTTAGATTTAATAATTAGGTTAGGGGATAGAGAGTCTTCAAACTCATTTGATAGAGATGCATGTGTAACAAATAATCCTAAATTACCAGATTGTTCCCTATGGATAGAGTGGTATACAATACCAGAAAATATTGTAACACAAATAAGTGTGCAGGTTGACGGTAATGATGATATATTAAATGGTAAAGTTAGATACTGTGAGTTATGTGGGGGCGCTCGTGGTTCAATGTTTTATAGATTTGATTTTTAAAGGGTATATTTATGAGAGAAAAAGAGAATAATTTATTAGAAGAGATTTCAAAGTTAATTCATGATGAATGGGTAGAATGGGCTCAACAAATTGAACATGAAGTGGCAGATGATAGAAAAGCAAGATGGCAAACAGTTTATTGTGATTATGAAGATCTATCAGAAGAAATGAAAGAAAAAGATAGAGTATATGGTCGTAAAGTTTTATCTATGCTAAAAGATAGGGGTATTTTATAATGTTAAAGAAGGGAGCGATGTTCGGGCTTGATGCTCGTATAGCATTGGCAATTTTTGGAGCTTTAAGTGTAATTAGTGGGGCTGCACTTTATAGTGCTATTAAACAGGCTAAAGTAGTTGCAATTGTTACAGAACTAACAGAAATTCAAAAAGCTTATGAGTCATATATGCTGGATGTTGGAGAGCAAGTTGAAAAAAGCTCTTCTGTTGATTATATCATTAAATATTCTGACTTAATAGCTAGTACTAAAACAGGCTGGAAGGGTCCTTACCTTTCTTATAACTTAGATTTATTTAATGCCAATTATGAATATCCGGCAAAATATGGCAACTTAGCTTTAAGAACATATATTGAAGCTGACTGGGGTGTTGACTTATTAGCAGGAACTCAAATTGCACCAACATTATGTGTTAGAGGGGCTGATTGCAAAATATTTATTGGTTGGCATACTGTTGATATTGACCTTGCAAAATCTGTAGATGAATATATTGATGGAGTATCTGATGGACAAAAAGGTAAAATTAAACTATATAATTTAGACCCTACTTATAAACATATATGGTTTGATACTGGAATTACTTATAAATAAGTATAAAAAGAAACTCCTTATATTAAGGAGTTTCTTTTTATATCTTGACTAAAATAATACTAATGTAGTAAAATAAAGCAATCTATTAACAAATAAAAATAAAACATTAATAAATATGCAAAATAAGAAAAATATTATTATCATCGGTACAGGTGAAATAGGTATGAATATTGCTTCTAGGTTATTAAGCCAAGGGCATAATGTATCTGTTATTGAAAAAGATAAAAAGCAATTAGATAACTTAGCTAATAATTTTGATGTTAAGGCTATTCATGGTAATGGTTGCTTACCTAAAAACTTAAAAGAAGCAGGTGCAGAAAGTGCAGATATTTTAATTGCCCTATCAAATATTGATGAGGTAAATATGGTTTCATGCCAAGTAGCTTACTCTTTATTTGATATTAAACTTAGAATGGCCAGAATTTATAACCATGATTATTTAGAAGATGACTGTAAAGACCTTTTTAATGATGAAGATTTACCGGTAGATTATATTATTTCTCCTGAAAAACAAGTTGCAGATAGATTATTACAAACTTTAAGTATTCCAAAAGCCTTAGAAGCTGTTTATTTTGCAGGAAAAAACCATGTGCTATTCTCATTAAAGTTAACAAAAGAGTTTAAATACTTTAATACAACAATTGAAAAATTAGCAGGTAAGCTACCTTATAGTTTTAAAACAATGCTTATTTCAAGAGATAATAGAACTATTGTACCTACAAAAAATGATCATTTTGAACAAAATGATATTGTGTATTTTTTACTTAATACAAAAGATATAGAAGAGTTTATTAGCTCATTAGGTTTTATTTATTCAAAACTTAAAAATATTTTAATTATTGGTGGTGGTAATACTGGCTATGCTATTGCTAAAGACTTAGAAAAACAAAAATGCAACATTAAAGTTATTGAAAAAGACACTCATAGGTCAAGCTTTTTAGCAGAAAGTTTAGTTAACTCAACAGTTATTAATGCTGATGCAATGAGCTTTAGAAACTTAGATGAAGCAAATATTGCAAATATGGATATTGTTTTAAACTTAACAGACTCAGATGAAGTTAATTCTTTATGTTCAATGTACGAGCATCAAGTAGGGGTAGAAAATATCTATACATTAATTAAAAATAACTTACTGGGTGATTTAACTCATAATATGCATTATGCAAAAGTTATTACTCCTAGAAATATCACAGCATCTAAAATTTTAAGGTATGTAAGAAACTCAAAAATTTATAACTTATATAATATTGAAAATGACTCTGCTGAAGTTATGGAAGTTAAAATTAGTAAAACTAGCCCATTAATTGGTATGAGCATTGAACAATTTAATAAACAAACAGACTGTAAAATTGGTGCAATTGTTAACCCAAAAGGTATTAATTATGACTCATCATCAATTATTCATGCTGATGATAGAATTATTGTAGTAGTTTTAAAAGACTCATTAAAAGACTTTTATAATTTAATTGAAAAATAAGGTTTATAAATAATGAATGTATCTGTATGTTTTTATATATTTGGTATTTTACTGCTATTTTTTAGTTCAGTAGTTTTTGCCTCTGGTTTTGTGGGCTTAGCATATGCTGACTCTAGCTATCATATTTTCTTTATTATTGGTATTATTCTAGCATTTTTTGCAGCAATTTTGGCATTTTCTCAAAAACCAGATAATTTAAAGCTAACAAGTAAGCAAGGTTTTTTAATTACCGTTATGACATGGCTTGGTTTAAGTTTTGCAGGTTCTTTACCTTTGTACTTTAGTATTGAAAATATTAGTTTTATGGATGCATGGTTTGAGTCTGTTTCTGCCATTACTACAACAGGTGCAACAGTTCTGTCAGGCTTAGAGCATTTAGATAAATCTGTTCAGTTTTGGAGAATGATTTTACAGTGGCTTGGTGGTATGGGTATTTTAGTATTAGCCGTAGCTGTTCTACCATTTTTAGGTATTGGTGGTATGAAGTTATATAAAAATGAATTGCCAGGTGTTTCTAAAGATAAGCTTCAACCTCGTATTGCTGAAACAGCAAAGGTTTTATGGGGTATTTATCTATTTTTAACAGTTTTATTTGCATTATTATATTATTTGTTTGGTATGAATTTGTTTGATGCAATAACACATTCATTTACTACAATTGCAACAAGTGGATTTTCAAATTATGATGCATCATTTGGTTTCTTCAATAATCCGACTTTAGAGTATATTGCAATTTTTGGTATGGCAATTTGTGGTATTAACTTTACATTACACTATTTATTAATTAGTAAAGGTAATTTTAAAAATTACTTTAAAAGTGAAGAACTTAAGTTCTTTATTGCCGTTCTTGTTATAGCAGTTGCTATGGTATATTTTATTAGAGTTGTAACTGGTGAAGTAGCAGGTGAATATATGATGCACTTTAGGCATACATTATTCAATATTACATCATTATTAACAACAACAGGTTATGCAGTTAGTGACTATGATCAATGGCATGAAGTATCGCCAATGATTGTGTTAATTCTAATGTTTGTTGGTGGTTGCTCAGGTTCTACAACTGGTGGGATGAAAGCTTTAAGAATGCTTGTTGCAAGTAAACAAGGTATTAGAGAATTAAAGAAATTATTAACTCCAAATATTATTTCATACATTAAATTAGATAATAAAACTATTGATTTAGAGATAATAAAGTCTATTTTTGGATTTATTGGATTATTTGTCTTGACTTTTTGTGTTTTATCTATAATATTGAGCGCTTGCGGATTGGATTTTAAAACTGCCATATCTGCTGCAGCAGCAACATTAACAAATGCTGGACCTGGACTTGGTGAGGTTGGACCAGCTAGTAACTACGGTTCATTACCAGATTTTTCAAAACTAATTTTAAGCATTTCAATGCTATTAGGTCGTCTGGAAATTTTTACATTTGTTGTTATATTGCTGCCTAGTTTTTGGCGAAAATAAATAGTGTGTCTTTATAGATACTCTATATGTATAAAAAGAATAATTTAGCCTTTATTAAAAGTTTGCAATTTAGAAAATTAACTGATACAATTATAGTAATAATAATTGTCAAGAATCTTGTTGTCTGTTTAGATTAGAGTTAATTTTCAGAAATTATATCTTTTAGTCTGGGCTATAAAACAACAAATAAAAAAAATAAAAATAAAAATAAAAATAAAAGGTGAATTAAATGACAAGTAAAAATAATCCAGTGCATGACGCGTTTTTCGCAGAAGTACTTAATTCAAGAGAAGAAGTAACTATCTTCTTAGTTAACGGTGTAAAACTACAAGGTTACTTATCATGGTTTGATAAGGAAAGCCTAATGCTAACACGCGACGGTATCACTCAGCTTGTATACGTACATGCTATTTCAACAGTAATGCCTACAGTTCCATTAGATCTACCTTCAGTATTACCAGAAAATATCGGGAATAAATAATATTGTCTGAGATTGAACAAAATACAGATATGCAAAAAATTAGTGTTGTGCAATTAGAATTTGCACAACACTTTTTGCATTCTAAAAACAAACATAAATTATCATTACGATCAAGCCAAGAAAATTTAGATGAAGCTATTAACCTTGTACAGGCATTAAACTTTGATGTAGCTCATTCTACAGTTGTACCAATTAAAAAGGTTTCTGCTAGAACAGTTTTAGGAAAAGGTAAGGTTGAAGAGTTAAAACAAATCTTAGAATCTCAAGATATTGAAATTATTTTTATTAACTATCAACTATCACCAACAAACCAAAGAAACTTAGAGCTAGACTTAGGTGTAAAGGTTATTGATAGAACAGGCCTTATTCTAGAAATTTTCTCAGATAGAGCTAAAACAAGATCTGGTCGTTTACAAGTAGATTTAGCTCGAACATTATACGAGCAATCTAGACTTGTTAGAACATGGACCCACTTAGAGCGTCAACGAGGTGGCTTAGGTAAAACAGGTGGCCCTGGTGAAAGACAAATTGAACTTGATAGACGTATTTTAAGAAATAAGATTTCAACATTAAAAAAACAACTTGAAGAAGTTGAGAAAACAAGATTACAGCATTCTAAAAAGCGTAGAGATACTGACACAAAAGTAGTTAGCTTAGTAGGCTATACTAACGCTGGTAAATCTACACTGTTTAATGCCTTAACAAATGCTGGTACATTAAGCAAAGATATGCTTTTTGCAACATTAGATCCTCTAATGAGAAAGCTGGTATTACCTTGTGGTCAAACTATTGTATTATCTGATACAGTTGGTTTTATCTCAGATTTACCTCATGAGCTTGTAGAGTCATTTAAATCAACTTTACAAGAGGTTTTAGATTCTGACTTACTTTTACATATTCAAGATGTTTCATCATCTCAGCATGTACAAGAAAAGCAAGATGTTATTGAGGTTTTAAATTCAATAGATGCAGGTAAAATTAAAACTATTAATGTTTTAAATAAAGTTGATTTAGTTGATACTCCTGTAGATAAAATTTTAGATGAAGGTTCTAAGGTTTCAGCAGTAACAGGTTATGGTATTGATGAACTATTAGCTCAAATTGAACAATCATTAAATTTAAGTTATAAAAAGTATGATATCTGTGTAACAGTAGATGATACAGAAACTCTTAACTACTTGTATAAACACGGTAAAAGTGTTAACATTTTAGAAAGTAAAGAAAACTCAAATGTTTATAACATTGAAGTAGAGTTAAAAAAAGAGAATTATAACTACTATTTAAAGAATCTAAAGAAATGATGAAAAAACTATTAGCAGTATTATTTATTTTATTTGCAACAGTTCCAGCTTTTGCAGAAAGTTATATTAATGATATTAAATTTATGGGTGAAACACCAATAGATGTTGAACGTCCATTATTTAATGTTGATTATACTACCTTACACTCAAAGTCATTAAAAGATGCAACAGGAGATGTTTATTTTGAAGGTGGCTTAAGATATTACTACGGTTACTCAAAGCGTTTAGATGTGCCTTATTATAAAGATTATACAGCAGCAGCTAAATGGTTTTATGAGGCGGGTATGAAAAACCACAAGCTAGCAGCATATTATTTGGGTAATATGTATACTGAAGGTAAAGGTGTTCCGTTAGATAATAAAACTGCAGTATGGTGGTATAATAAATCTAGAGAATTAGGTTTTTCAACAGCAACATTTGCTTTAGCTAATTTATATACAAAGCTTTACTTTAATGAAAATAAAGCATCATTTAAAGGTATTTATCTGAAAGAGGCAAAAGCACTTTATGAATCATTACTATCTGATAATAACCCACATGCTTACTATAACTTAGCAGTATTAAAGTTAAAAACAGAAAAAATGACAAGGTTTGTTCAAAAAGATATAAATAATTTATTATTAGCTTCATTTAATGAATTTATTGTTAGAGCTAAAAGAATGGAATGTTACGAAATTCTTAAAATTATGAGATACCTAAAGTTAGATGGTTACCAATATGCTGAAAAGCTATTTAACGAAAACTTTAGAAATAACTATTAAAACAAAAAGCCCCAGAATTGGGGCTTTTAATTATTCTACAATTAAGTAGTTATATTTTGTCGCAAATAAAAGTATTGAACTTGCAGAGCTATACACAATAATAGCAAATGTTAAACTAAGTGCAATAGGGGCCTGTGAGCAGTTTATTACTCGTTTTAAGCCATTGTATAAAATATATACAAAAAATGCAGCTAGGCATGTAAATAACATGCCTGATAAAACAAAATATTCAAATGTTATCGTGTATTTCATACTGCTAGAAATTTCTTTAAGAAAAACTATTATAAAATCCATATTCTATAAAATATATTGTAAGTTAAAAGATGAAGTGTCTTAACTTTATATATATGTTTATAAATACAAAAAATAGCCTTCATTTGAAGGCTATTTTTTTTAAATTATTGGTAAGCTAAATGATGATAGAATACCAAAAAATAAACCACAATAACAAAAGCTAACACCTAATACAAAAAGTTTAAAAGCCTTGTTATCTGAAGATAAAAACATATATAAATTTATAGATATTAAGAAGCAAATGCTAAGTGCCATTAGCCCTAAATCGTATAAATTTAAAGTAATATCAAAAAAATCGTTAATATTATTTAGAATAGATAATAAAAAAAGTTGCATTATTATAGTTTAATGTTGTTTTAAAAGTAATAGATTGGTGAGCTGTAGGTATAGCAAAATTATACAGAAATGTAAATATATAAAAATATCTAAACTTTAACAATGTCAAAAAAAACAAGCCTTATATTTAAAGACTTGTTATAAAATTATCTGTGTTCTTCTAGTTCTTGTAATGTAAGTTGAAATATTTGCTCTATTTCATCAACCTGTTCTAGATATTCCTTTGTATTTTCTGCATTAAGTAAGTGAATTACACTTTCAACCTCGCTAGATTTTTTCATTAATTTTTCAGCACCAAAGTTTGCGGCACTTCCTTTAATTGTGTGTAAAATATCTTTACTTTTTTGGCCGTTATTTTCTTTAATGTTTTCAACTAATTCATTTAATAGTTTAACAGTAGAAGATT
>PTJW01000024.1 GCA_002937495.1 Pseudomonadota bacterium
AAAGTAGTTGATGCAATTACTAAACTAAGAGCAGTTGTTCAAGAAGCTAAAAAATTAGATGTTCAAAACACAGCTGAATTTAAAGAAACTTTAAGTGACTTCAGACAACAACTAATGTACTCTACATTACTAGAAAACCATGTTGAAAGTGCCGTTACTGAAGCTAAACTTAAAGCTTACTACAACGAGCATAAAAAAGACTATATGCAAACTAAAGCAAAAGCTGCACATATTTTATTAGCAACTGAAAAAGAAGCTAACGAAGTTATTCAAAAACTAAAAGCTGGTGCTAAATTTAGCGACTTAGCCAAAGAGTTTTCAATTGGACCAAGCGCTCAAAACGGTGGTGACTTAGGCTGGTTTGATAAAAACACTATGGTTCCTGAATTTTCAGATGCTACATTTAAAATGAAAAAAGGCGAATATACTAAAAAAGCTGTTAAAACTCAGTTTGGTTGGCATGTAATTATGCTAGAAGATAAAGTAGAAAATACTCCTAGCTTATATGATGATGTTAAAGATAAGATTAAAGAAACTATCATGCAAAATGAAGTTGAATCTTACCTAGATAAAGTTATTAAAAAATCAGAAATTGTAATTAACGATGAAGCAAAATAAATTTAAATTATACGCATTAGCATTAGCTGCTACATTTACTCTTACATCATGTGCTGATAATAGCAGATATATTTCTATTGATGAAAATTACGCTAATCAGCATTCTAAAAATGAAAGAATTAACTACAAGCCTAATGTTAATATTGTAACTAAAGACTTAAGATTAAAATCTATTATTGAAAAATCTGAAGATAAGCTATTTAATGTAACAGATTCTACATTTGCCACATTAAACTTATTTGCAGAAAGCTCAGTTATTGATGACCCTCTTGCTAAACCTCAAGTTAAACTTGTTGGTATTTTAAAGCAAAAAGAAAATAAGTACAGTTACCAAGTTAATTATAAATTAGTTGATGGTATTGACAACACAATTTCGCAAGGTAAAGTTATTGGTGTTAACCCTACTGCAACAAAAAGCTTAACTAATGCACCTGCAAAAGCAAGCAAATCATCATTAGAAGATGCTGCCGAGCAAATTATTGAAAGTATTAATGCTGAGCTAAACAATATTTTAATTGATTTTAAAATTGTTTCAGTTTCAAAGCAAAGTGTATTTATTGCAATTAACAAAGGCATTCGTTTAAGCTCTGAAGAAGTATTTTTAGTTAACGAGCTACCAAACACAGCTTTAAGCCTAAAAGGTATTATTTCTGCACAAGGTGGTTATGACTTAGCTGAACTAAAAGTAATTACTGGTCAGTTCCCTAAAATGGGTATGACAGTTAACTTACAAAAATAATATTTAATATCCAATAGCACTCTTATTTATATAGAGTGCTATTTTTTTATGTGTAAATAAGGTGTTATTTTTCCAAGTTTTAAGCCTTTCCATAAAAAGTGGATGATAAAACACACCAATTATAACTTTTTTACCCCCTACCAATTTTCTTACAACATTATATAGGAGATATGTTATGTTGCTTGAGAATCCAGATAGACCAATCATCCACATTGGAGACAGGTTTTCATGGGCTTATAAACGAGACCAAGTTTTAATAAAATGGAATCGTCACCCCCATAGCACTGTTGAACAGCTTTTGAAAAAACTTGAAGTCGAAGAATCTGTTTTTATTGATTTTGCTTCTTTTGTATTAGCACAAGGTTTAGAACTTGTTGTCGTAGACCTTTTATCTAAAAAAGGATTTATAGTAAAACAAGTAACTGCTGATTCAACATCTTATAGTGTAGAAAAAGCTGCCTAATAGTAAACCAACTTAGAGAGGGAAATATGAATAATTACAGTTTACACTTTCATATTCCTGCTGTAACGAAATACTAAAAAAGACTATATCTTACTGATAATAGTCTTTTTTTATTTTTAATAAAGTAGTTTGGCACGCTATTTGCTTTATTAAAAGCGTAGAATAAAATTAAAAACTAAGAAAGCTGAACATATGAATGACTACAAATCTATTTGGCAAAAATATACTAAAAGTAAATCAGACTTTACACTTGAAGAGTATCAAGAGCTACAGCTTGAAATTGCTTTTCTTAAAAAGCAGCTGTCATCACAATCTAAGCTAATTAAAAAACTTAAAGAAGATGCACACCAAGACTCTTTAACAAAGCTTTGGAATAGAAGAAAATTCCAAGAAGATTTAGACAAGTCTATTGCCTATAACCGTCGTTATTCAAGATCTTCAGGTTTATTATTTATTGACCTTAACCACTTTAAAGCTATTAATGATACATTAGGTCATTTAGCTGGTGACAATGTTTTACAGCATGTTTCTGAAATTTTAAAGAAAAACTGCCGTATTAACGATGAAGTTTACCGTTTAGGTGGCGACGAGTTTGTTATTATTATGCCAGAAGTTACACAAGAAGTTGTTCAGGCAAAATCAAAAACTCTTGAAAATGCCATAAGCCAATCAAGCATGTTCTTTAAAGGACAAGAAGTATGCTTATCAGCAAGCATTGGCTTTGAAATTGTTGATGGCTCTAAAAACAAAAATAATGTTTTAGAATCTGCGGATAAACAAATGTATAAAGTAAAACAGCAGTTTCACTCATTACAGTTAGTTTCTTAATTTTATATTTATAATCTTATCTCCATAATCACATAATACTGCATCTATTGCATATAGATGCAGTTTTTTATTGCATAAACAACTAAAAAAACATAAACTACCTTCAAGTGTAGAATTGGAGATTTTTTGTATGTTATCTAAATTAAAAACATTAGTAATTGTTTTATTATTATCTATTATTTTAACTCAGCCTTGTTTTGCTGAAGACTCTAACTTTGTTATTACATCAACTAACTACTTTTTATTAGGAGTTAGTGTTATTTTATTTCCTGTATTTTTAGTAGTTGGAATAATTGGAGGCTTACTTGGCCTTGCTGTAGTTGGTGTTTTATTTATTCCACTAGCTGTTTATTATGAATCAAAGGCAGTTATTATTAAAGCTCACAATAAAACTGTAAACCAACTTACACATGTAGAGCTTTGCCCTGCTGCTTTAGAATTTGACCTTAACTTAAAAAATACTCACGCATATACTAAAGTTATTAATGACACAAACGCAGAATACCAAGTTAAAAATTTAAAAACAATTATTGATGAAGATAAACTAACTACTAAAGATATTAAAAAACTTTTTATTTTACCTGATAATTCTATTATAACACCTAAAAATGCAAATTATAATTGGAAACCTGTAACTGGTTTTGTGTATCAAGATACAGACTATATCTACTTTGCTAGAAAAGTTGGCGATAAATATGACACTATGGTTTCAGACTTTGACTTAGTTCTACCTTATTTAACATATAGAAACCGTGAAGTTTTTAAATTAGATTTAAACTATAAAGATAGATCTATAAACCTATTAAACTTCTGTACTAATTTAAAACGAATTAGCGTTCATAAAAAAGCTGAAATGGAGGTTTAATAATGAAAAATTTAATTTTATTTATCTCTAGCATTACTTTTTTATTAAATTCTTATAGTGCAACAGCTTCAGATATGAGTTTTGATCCTAACCAAAACCCATTTAAAACATATAATGATAGTAAAGTTATATTACTTACAACAGCAGTTGGTCCTTTTGGTTTAAGTATAGTTGTTGGTATGTTAGCTGCCAGTAAAACATTAGGTAAGGACACTCCTGAAAAAAAACTGCCCAATACTTTTATTTTAAAAGAGCATAAAATTTGCGATAATTTTAAAAAGATTTCTCTTAATGCTGATGAGCTTGATATTTATACAGGTTATGAAAAACCTAATTATAGCCACATTAATAAATTAACTGAATTAACTCTTAATCCATTTGATAAAACAGAAAAATATTTATGTATTAAACCTACTAAAACTAAAGTATTTGAAAACGGCTGTTTAGATTTATTCAAAGATAAAAAGTATACTAAAACATCTGGTATTTGGACATTAAACCGTATTTTTGAATACCACAATGTATTTTATGCTCAATTTAAAAATAAAGAATATGGCTATGCAACTACAGAAGTTTTTGCATCATTGAAACATGCTAAATATGGTGATAAATATTTAAATAATTATATTAACAATATTCCTGATCAGTATATTGTATCAATTCCAGAAACTATAAAAAAATCTTGCAGTATAAATAAATAATAGACAACGTAATGAATTACTGATAACATTATTTATTATATGGTTATTAGTAGGTTTATTATAAGGATAAAATAATATGATTTATTTAAAAAAAGGAGCAATGTTTGGGCTTGATGCCCGTATTGCATTGGTTATTTTTGGTGCATTATCTGTAATTTCAGGTGCTGCATTATACTCTGCTATTCAACAAGCTAGAGTAGTTCAAGCATCAACAACACTTAACGAATTATCAAAAGCTATTGAAGCTTATTATATAGACACCGCAACCCCAATACCAGAATATATGCCATCTTCAAATGTTCTAAATATTGGTAATTTATATAATAACTTTGCAAATGTTAAAGGCTGGAATGGTCCATACTTTGGTTCAAATTCATCAAATCAGGCTTATTTAGAGTTTAGTCTTTATGGTATGAATAAAGCTTACTATACTCGCAGATATACAAAGTCAGACTGGGGATCAACTTTAACAACTGTAAACCCTAAAGCTTGTACAGATACAGACTGTTACATTTACCTTATTTATAATACAAATCATGCAACAGATGCAGGCCAAAATTTAAATAACTACTTTAATAATTTAGATAAAGAAATTGATAATAGCGATGGACCAGGCCTTGGTAAAGTTCGTGCTATGATTCTTGGTGTTGACTTCCATATATATTATCAAGTATTCCCAGAATATAACAGAATGTAATATTTACACTCTCCATTTATAACTATTAATGAATATTTTATTAAGTTAATTTAATATAGCTTTGACATTAATAAATTTATTGTCTATCATCATAATATTAATATAAAAATAATAAGGTTTATTTATGGATATTTTACAAGCATTAATCTTAGGTATAGTACAAGGTATTACTGAGTTTTTACCTATTAGTTCATCTGCACATTTAATTTTAGGTTCAAAATTATTAGGTTTGCCTGATCAAGGCTTAAATTTTGATTTAGCGGTTCATTTTGGTTCTCTAATTGCTGTTATTATTTACTTTAAAAAACAAGTATATCTAATGACTAAAGGTAAATTTGACTTTATTAGAAGAAAAAATACCGAAGAAGCTGAACTATTCAAAAAAATATTTATATCTATTATCCCTATTCTATTTTTTGGATTATTAATGAAAGAACTAGTAGAAACTACGTTTAGAGATGCATTATGGATTATTGGTACAACATCAATTGTTTGGGGTATTTTACTATACTTTGCAGATAAACAACCAGAAAATATCAAATCTACAAATTCTATTAGCTATAAAGCCGCCTTTTTAATGGGTATTGCTCAGGCATTAGCTATTATTCCAGGAACATCTCGAAGTGGGTCAACTATGACAGTTGCTAGATTTTTAAAATTTTCTCGCACATCAGCTGCAGAATTTTCAATGCTAATGTCAATCCCTGTTATTATTTTAATGACTGTATTTAATCTATATGAAATTTACATAAATAATACCTCAAATACAATTAGTTATCAGTTTTTAGCTATTGGTACAGTTAGTTCATTTATTTTTGCAATTATCTCCATTCACTTCCTAATGAAATTTGTTTCTAAAATAGGTTTCATACCATTTGTTGTATACCGTATTTTATTAGGTTGCATTATTTTTATGCTTATTGTATAATAATTTTTAATAAATAAATAACAAAAATATTGTACATTCAGTAAATATTTTGTACTATAATATATAATTAATTAATACAAATTTATATAAAAAGGGTTTGGACATGAACAAATTAATTTTAACACTTGCTATTACACTTGTTACATTACCTAGCTTTGCTTCAGGTGAAAACAGCAGCAGTATTGTTATTGATTCTGGTCAGAATGAATCTAGCTTTGGTAAAGGTAAACAAATCGAATCTAGAACAACTGATGATATCGCTATTATTAAAAACTTAGCTGACAAATGGAATCAGGATATTACAGATGCTAATGATAAGCTGAAAGAAAGTAAAGACGAATTACAAATTGTTATTGATGGTTTAAAAACTAAAAATGAACAATACATGGAAAGTGAAAGCGACTCGAAAGCCAATGCATTTACAAAACAATATGTTCCTACATGTAGTGGATCTCTACCAAGACTTGCTTATAAGTCTGGACAGTGGAGATGTATTGCAGCTATTGACTGTAAAAAAATTAAAAGCGGTAGTGTAGACTGGGAAGCTGACCCTGTAACAGGTAAATGTAAACGCCCTGCTGCAGTTTGGAAAACAACAAACTGGTCTGGTAACTGTAATGCTTCGCCTTATACACAAACAAGATCTGTTAACTGTTATAAAGAAGGTACATCAACTAAGCTAAGTTCAGCAACTTGCTCATTACCAAAACCAGCAACATCAAGAGAATGTGCTAACTAATTAAAAAATTGTAAAAAAACAACCTCCATTATGGAGGTTATTTTTTATTACTTATATATTTTATAGCTTAACTATAAATTGGGAACTGCTGGCAAAGTTTGTTTACTTGAGTTCTTGTATTTTCTAAAACTTGTGGGTTTACTTCACCTTCTTGGTTTGTATTTGTTAACACATCAATAATTAACTGCCCTACTAATTCTGCTTGCTCAGCACCTAAACCTCTTGATGTAATAGCTGGTGTACCAATTCTAATACCAGAAGTTACAAATGGTGAGTTTGTATCAAAAGGAATTGAGTTTTTATTACATGTTAAACCTGCTAGCTCTAAAGCATGCTCTGATACTTTACCAGTTAAACCAAATGATGAAACAGTATCAATTAAAACTAAGTGATTATCTGTTTTACCTGAAATAATTCTTGCGCCATTTGCAACAAGTAAGTCTGCAATAATAGATGCATTATCTTTAACTTGAGACATATAGTTTTTAAATTCAGGTTCTAATGCTTGTTTAAATGCTACAGCTTTAGCTGCAATAACATGCATTAACGGACCACCTTGCATACCAGGGAAAACTACTGAGTTTAGTTTTTTAGCTAAATCTTGATTATTAGTTAAAATTAAACCACCTCTTGGACCTCTTAATGTTTTATGAGTTGTTGAAGTTACAACATCTGCATAAGGCATTGGGTTTTGGTGTAAGCCTGTAGCTATAAGCCCTGCAATATGAGCCATATCTACCATTAAGTATGCACCAACTTCATCTGCAATTTCTTTAAATTTTGCAAAGTCGATTTCTCTTGCATAAGCACTTGCACCTGCAATAATTAGTTTAGGCTTATGCTGTTTTGCTAATTCTAAAATTTCTGCATAATCTAGCATTTCAGTTTCTTTGTTTAAGCCATATGTTACAGCATCATAAAACTTACCTGAAATATTAACTTTTGAACCATGCGTTAAATGACCACCCATATCTAATCCCATACCTAAAATAGTATCGCCAGGCTGTAATAAAGCATAAAATACTGCTTGGTTAGCCTGCGAGCCTGAATGTGGCTGTACATTAGCAAACTTAGCATCAAATAGCTTGCAAACACGCTCGACTGCTAGTTTTTCAACAATATCAACATACTCACAACCACCATAATAACGTTTATCTGGGTAGCCTTCAGCATATTTGTTTGTCATTACACTACCTTGAGCTTGCATTACTGCTTTAGCTACAATATTTTCTGATGCGATAAGCTCTAAAGTATTCTGTTGTCTTTCAAGCTCGCTATCAATAGCTTTTTGTACTTCATTATCTACATTTAATAAATCTTCTTGAAAAATATTTGTCATAAATTTTCTTATTCCTTATTTTAGTCCATATCTAACATTTTTACTCTATTATCATGACGCTTACCTTCTTCTGTTAGGCCTGCGTATGTTGCATCTAAATATGCCTGAGTATATTTTAAAATATTTTGTGTACCCATTGTTCTTGCACCAAAGCAAATAATATTAGCGTTGTTATGCTCTTTTGCCATAGCTGCTGAAAATTCATCATAAGCTAAAGCTGCTCTAATGCCTTTATTTCTATTTGCTTTTATTGAAATACCAATACCAGTACCGCAAATTAAAAAGCCAAAGTTTTCTTCATTTTTTAAAACTTCATCACAAACTTTTTGTGCCATTAAAGGATAATCAGCTTTTTCTCCTTCTTGAATACCACAGTCTGTTACATTAAAACCTTTTTCAATTAAAAACTCTTTTAATGTATTTTTTTCTGCTACTGCAGCATGGTCACAACCTACAAATACTTGCATGTTTTTTCTCCTTTATTAATTTGCGTTTAAAAATAATATATAATAAACATATCATACAAACAATCTTAAATGCAAAGCCTAAGAACATAAAGCTGTCGTTATATGAATATTTAGCTACCATAAAACCTAATGCTAATCCGCATAAAGCTTGGAACACCTGATGTATTTGGCTTTTTATTGATAATAGCGTTGCTTTAAATTTACTTGTTTGAATTAACTCTAAATCAAAATGTTTACTAACTTCATGTAATCCTAAATTAATTGTATTAATAAGTATCATAATTAATACAACACCTTGCCATGAATTAACAAAACCCAAACTTATAAATAACATAGAAAATAAAACTACTCTAAAAATAAAAAAGCTATTAATAGTAAATGTATTTTTAAAAATTCCGCTGTAGTATGAAATAACTCCTGATGTTAACCTACTTAAACCTAAAAATACACCAAATAAAGCAATATCAGCACCTGCAAACTCTTGAAATGGATCTACATAACCTCTAATACCAATTAATATACCACCCATAAATGCTCCTAAAAATGCATATGGAGCAAAGCCTGTATTAAAAAACTCTTTAAATACACTTTTAAACTTAGTATTTTTAACTTCCTGTTTATACTCTAAAGAGTGTTTAACATCAACTAATGAAATAGCAATTATTAAACCTAAAATATCTAAAACTAAGCTAACTGCAAAAATATATTTAAAATCATACTGGGCTAAAAATGATGCTGACATCATAAATATTGTAGGAATAATATAACCAATTGATGAAGCCTTACCTATTATTTTAGAGTATTCATCTTCTCTGTTTAATTTTTTTAAAGTATCATAAATAAAAGCAGTTGAAGAACCTGTCATACATGCAATGGCTAAACTAAAGAATATTGCGCCTACAAACAAGAAGTAAATATTTGTAGATAAAGTATATGATAATGTAGAGATAATCATAAAAATTCTTGATAAAATAATTGTATTTTTATGCCCTATTTTATCAGCTACATAACCTGATGGAATTTCAAATAAAAAGCCCGCTAAACAACCAAGTAGTAAAATAATACCAATATGCTGAGTTTCTACATTAGGCATAGACAAATAAAATAAGCTTAATATTGCACCATAAACTCGCTTATCTACAACTAGTAATGCAGCAAACTTTGCAAAGTTACTTTCTAATGAATTACTAAATATTTTCAATTTTAAACAGACCTTAAATCATTTTCTTGATTAATAAAAAATTTAAAGATATAATATCATAAACTAATAAAAATTTATAGGGTAAACAATGCAAAGACGACAGTTTTTTCAATCTTTAAAATCTAAAACAAAAAAGTTAGCAGTTCATAATTGCTATGAGCTTAACTTAGCTGAAATTTCTGCAAATATTTTTATTCATAACCCCAAATCTGAAATTATTCTTATTGATTCTAACCTTACAAAGTTTAAAGATTTAGAAGGTCTAAACTTTTGCTATATTGACTTAACAAATACACAATTAAATGAAATTATCAAAAAAATAAAAGAAGTTTTCCCTAATTATAAAATAGCAATTTTAAGTAATCATTATATTTATGCTAATGTTGATACTTTTATTTTAATAAACCAATTAAAAGATTTAGGCCAGCTTGAACAAAAAACTCTATTTACTTATGATTATGAGCATCTTGAAGTTGCTGAAAAGCACTACCACCAGCAAGAAGCAATTAATAAAGACATTTTTATATCTCAATTATTTGAAGACCAGCAAATTACAGCAGTTTTTGCAGAAAGGTTAAAAAACTTATAATGAGCAATTTAAGCCTAGTTTTAATGCACAAGTGGTATGACTTAATAGAATCAGGAGAAAAGACTTCTGAGTACCGTGAAATTAAACCATACTGGGATAAACGCCTAGCAAAACATTATGATACTGTTACATTTCAACGAGGTTATACTCAAACAAAATTAAAGTTTAAAATAATATCTATAGGAAAAACAAACTTACCAACTGATCTTGGATCTGATCAAGAATATTATGAAATTAAATTAGGAGAGCGTATTTATTAAAATACGCTCTTTTTTTATGAATTCTTTTCTCTAATTGTATTTAAGTAAAGTAATGTCATTATAACGAAAAATGCAACTGTAAATATTATAAATGCACCATGATATGTATATGCTGAAATTAAGTAACCTAAAGCTACAGCAACTAATGCATTAGATGATTCTTTAAATTGACCTCTTAATGATAAAATAGTTGCTTTAAATTTACTTTTACCAATAATCTCCATACTAAAATGCACACCAACCTGGCTTAAGCCCCACTGAACTGCATTCATAATAATAAATACTATAACAACTGCATAAATATTATCAGTTAAAATTAGTGTAATAAACAATAATGAAAATACTACTAACTGGAATAACTCAAATGCATAAATATCTTTAAATAAGTTTTTAATTTTACCACTATAAGCAACCATTAAAGATGCAAATATTCTACCGATCGCAAAAAATACACCCAGCCACATAACATCAGCCCCAACAAACTCTTGATAAGGGCCTCTAAAAGTTTGGAAACCCATTAATGTACCTGCTAAAAACCCTGATATCATAGCTATTGATAAAAACTTAAGGTGCTTTGCTTCTCTTACAACATCCATAAATTTAGTTTCTTTAACTATTTTTTTATGTTCATCCGACTGCTTTACTCTTCTAAAGCTAATAGCAATATATAAACCAATTAAATCTAAAATTAATGATAAAGCAAATGGTGC
>PTJW01000025.1 GCA_002937495.1 Pseudomonadota bacterium
TCAAAAGATAACTCAACACAAATAGATGTGTTTCTTGTTGTATGTGTTAGCTTTTCAGCTAAAATGTTATCTTTAATTAACATCGTTAATGCTTTCTTATACTCTAGCTTTTTCTGTACCTTTTGGAGCTTTTTTGTATGCTAGGGCTTGTAGTTTGTCTTTACAAATTTCAAATAAGTGACGCTCAGCATATAGGTTTTCAGAGTGGCCTACTAATAAAAATGCATTGTCATTCATGTTATTATAAATATTTGTTAAAACTTGCTCTCTAGATTCTCTATCAAAGTAAATTAATACATTACGACAGAAAACAATATCAAACTTACCTAAAGCTCTGCAGTTCATAGCATCTGATAGGTTACAGTGTTTAAATGTACCATAACGCTTAATTTCATCAGATAGCTTATAGTTATGCTCGTCTAAAATAGTAAAGTGTTTTCTTAGTAAGTGTGGTGGAATATTTCTAATAGCGTATTTTTTATAAACGCCTTCTTTAGCTACACCTAGTGCTTTTTGGGAAATATCAGTACCTACAATTTCAATTGTGAATTCACGGTGTAGGTTTTTCTCTAACATATCCATAATAAGTGTATAAGCTTCATCACCTGTAGAGCTAGCTGCAGACCAAATTCTTAAACGCTTATCGCCTTTTGCTCTTTTTTGAGCAATAATATCCATTAAAATATCTTTATTGTAAGAATCTAGCTGTGCTGTGTTTCTGTAGAAGAATGTTTCATTAATTGTAATTTCGTTTAATAGAAGTTCAATCTCACGAGACATTTTTGGTTGCCTTATAATAAAATTATAGTATTCATCAAGTGAAGACATGTTTAGATCTTTTTTGCGCATGTCTAATTTTGAAGCTAAAAAATAGTTTTTAGCCTCCTGGAATCTGATACCTGAAATATCATAGATGAAATCTGCAAATTTTTTAAATTGTGTGCTTGTTAAAGACGGTCTATCTAATGGAGTCATAAACACCTCATAATAAAATTATTGTTATTTTTCTTAATGTGTATATTTAAATCAATTAATATTCATTTTTTACGAAATATATATTATTTTTTATATTTTTATATTTATACCACTATAAACTATTTTTTCAGAATTTAATAGAGGTATTTCAATATGTTTTATATTTTTTATAGATACTGTACCTGAAAAGCCACTGTTTAATATTGCTTCTTGGCTAGCTTTAGACAGTTTTTCAGTCTCTAAAGTGGTAAGTTTGCTTTGTGTGTATATATTTAAATTAATATTTTTATTTAAAATTTTAAATTTAAGCATTACATCACCTAGCTTTTTTAGGTTAGCTTTTACGGCAAGGTTGATAATTGAGTTGCCATTTTCATCTTTAGCGTTAGAATATAGCATTTGGCCATTTTTATACTGTTGATCATCTTCTTCTTGATAATAAGGAAATGTAAAATACTTCCATGATTCATTGCTTTGATGTGAAACTTGTAGTTTAGGTCTGCTAGCTTCAGGCATAGAGTCTAGCATTAAAGAAAATATATCGCTTTTATCATGCTGTTGCTCTGCTTGTTTTGTTGTAATAATTGTACAGGCAAGCATTAGGCTTAGTTGTGGAGCAAAACTTTTAGCAATATTTGGAATACTAGCTTGGTTTAATTGCGTTTCAATCTTAGTAGAATCTTTAATATTTGTATACTCAAGCTGAATTTTACCAGAATCTGTTAAGTTAAAGTTTATTGCTTTAACATCATTAGCATTGTTTTTTACATTTAGTAGAATTTCAAATGCATTAGGCGACTTTAATAAAACAGCATTAGTATTTTTGTTAATAACACTACTTTGCTGAATTAATGAATTAATAGTATTATTAATCTGCTTATCTGTTAGTTGAATATCTAAGTTTTCAAAATTATAAGTTTTATCATTTACCGTTAATGATATTTGAGGTTTATTATCAATATTTTGAATTGTTAAAGTAGGCTGTTTAATATTTTGTTCAACTGTCTTAATTGTAGAGTTATTAATTGATACTTCAGGTTTGATGCTTACTGAAGTGTTATTTAAGTTATTAGCCTGATTGTTAACAATAGGCTGTTCAATTTTAACAGGAACTTTGATAGTTAAATTATTTAAACTTGGTATAATAACTTTATTATCATTAACTTGTACAGGTAGAGTTATAGTGTTTGCTTGGCTTGTTGTTGTAGTTAATTTATTAGTTGTTTGATTGTTGGCTATTGGTGCTTGTTTTAAGCCTATTTGATTAATAGTTTCTGGTTTTATAATGTTGTTTAATGCAGGCTCAGCAACTTTAGCTAAAATGTTTTGTTTTAGAGGTTCTATAATATTTTTAAATGTTTCTGCATTTACTTTAATACTTGTAACTGTATTAGATGTATCAGGCTTAACTAAGTTAAACTGATTGTTACTTATTGTAGGCTTTAAAGTAATAAATTTAGTTAAAATATTTTCAGGCTTAGCAAGGTTAAGCTCAAGCTTAATGTCATTATTTAAACTTGTTTGAATAATGTTGTTTGTTTCTTGCTTAATAATTTTTAAGTCTAATGATTGTTTTGGACTGTCAGCTTTTAAAATAGTTTGTAGTGCTTGAACTAAAGTTTTAATGGCATCTGTTTTAAATTCAACTTGTTGAATGGGTGCTTGGTTATCTTTAGTTATTAAAGTTAAGTTGTTAATATCGAAAATAGCTTCTTGTAAAGCTTTTGATCCTGCATTTGTAGTAATTGATAAGCTTAGCATTAATGCATTTAGTATTTTAGCTTCTACAACTGTTTTAATATCTGTTGTTTGGTTATTAGCAATGTTAACTTCAGGGATAGGGCTAATAATAACAGGTAGTTTATTTTCTTGAATTAAGTTTGTAGTATTTTGTTTAATAATTGCATTAACAATTGCCTCAAAGTCTTTAATATTAAGGTTTACACTTTGCGCAATATCTTTAATTTGAATATTTGTTATTTTTGAATTTTCAAGGCTGATAACTAGCTTATCATTTACCTTAAGGTCTGCATCGGGTAAGTTTACAGTAATAGTTTTATCATTACTTAAACGGATAGTATATTCACTATCTTTTTTTGCAATAACATTTGCATTAAGTTCTTTTGTATTATCTAGGCTTACTTTATCATTAATTTTTTCATCAATTGTTAAAGTAGGTTCAGACTGTTTGGCAATAGCAATTTTTTGCTCTTGAGATGAAATCTCAGGAGTTTTAATTGTTGAATCTGCAGATGTAAAAGTCGTTAGATTTATAGTACTGTTCATACTAACAACTCCTTTCAAATTTTATTATTTTTGTAATAATGCAGCAATTGGCTTAAATGATTTTCTGTGTAATTCTGTTATGCCGTGTGTTGCTAAACCTTCTTGGTGAGCTTTTGTACCATAGCCAGCATTTTTCTCCCATGCATAATGTGGGTGCTGTTTGGCATATTCAGCCATTAGTTCATCTCTATATACCTTTGCAATAATTGAGCCAGCGGCAATAGTTAAACTAATAGAATCACCTTTTACAATACTTTCAGAGTTTTTAAACTCATCATATGGTGGTAGTTTATTACCATCAACTAAAACAAAGTACTCATCGTTTGTAATATCTAGTTTAGTTGCTAGTTCTTTAACTGCTTTATGCATTGCTAGAAATGTAGCCTGTAGAATGTTTAAGTCATCAATTTCTTGTGCAGAAACAACACCTAAACCATAAGGAATTTTATGAATAATTTCATCAGAAATTACTTTGCGTTTTTTATCTGTTAGTTTTTTAGAGTCTGTAATGGCATCAGGTAGATCTACATCTTCAGGTAAAACACAAGCACAAGCAACTACAGGTCCAGCCCATGGTCCTCTGCCAACCTCATCTACTCCAATAACATACTTAAATTTAGAAGAATGCTTTTGTTCGTATGATAAGTCTGGCATATTTGTAGTTTCCTTGTGCTTATGGTTTATTTATTAATAATATATTATTTTAGTCTAAATGCTAAAGAGTGAGTATCTTGTGGCCACTTGTTTGATGCTACTTGTCTTAAAGTAGATTTGCTTTGGTCAAATTTATCTCGATATACCCAGTAATTAGACATTACTTTTTTAACATACTTTTTAGTTTCTGGGAATGGAATTGATTCAACAAATGAAGCAGGGCCATTATCTGCTAAACCTTTTTTTAGCCATTTTTTTACATTACCTGGGCCAGCATTATATGCAGCAATTGAGTAAATTAAATTACCATTAAACTCTTCAAGTAGGTAACCAATGTAGTATTGGCCTAACTTAACATTAATTTCTGGCTTGTAAACATATGACTTTGGTAAAGCTCTTTTACCTTGTTTGTGTCTAATATGTTGTGCAGTACCTGGCATAATTTGCATTAAGCCCATAGCACCAGCTGATGATTTAACAGATGGATTAAACGCACTTTCTTGTCTAATAATAGCATTAATTAATGAGTAGTCAACTGTAGCTCTTTTAGGTTTCCATGCTTGAATATCAGGGTATAAACCAGGTAAGAACTGGTTGCTTCTTTCAAGTAAGTTATAGCTTAATGTTAAAGCATTCCATGAAAGGTTTAAATCTAATGACATTTTTAATAATGCTTCATCCATACCATATGGAATGTTAGAATAAACATTTCTTAATTCTTTTTGTGCTAAGTCATACTCGCCAATTTCAGCTAAAGCAATAACTCTTCTAATTTTTTTGTTTTTAAGTAGTGTTCTAATTTCTTTTTTAGATGCTTTAGGCTCTTTCCAGTTCATTTCAGGACGAAGGCCTAGCTCTTCATTAGCAATCATACCATAGAAGTTATAGTTGTTTTTAGCAGCTTGTCTAAAGAACACCTTACTCATAGATTTTTTACCAGCTTTTTTATAGCTTAAACCAGCCCAGTATGAACTTTGAGAAAAATACTTACTACCGTTTGGTACATTACCAGCTAATCTTCTAAATGCATTAGCCGCTGTTTTGTATCTATTTAAGTTATAAGCAGATAGACCTTCAAACCAAACAGCTTCATGAACCATAGGGTTAATTAAAGTTGCTACTTTTTGTGAAATACGGTATGAGTCTGCGTATTTTTTATCATTAAATAAAGCTTTAACAAGTCTCATGGCATAAGTTGTGTAAGTAGAATCGCCTAATATTTTTCTATTCTTGTTTGAATCAAGTAGTCTTTCAGCGTGTTTGTACTTATCTTTTTTAATATAATAGCTAATTCTGCTAATAAGTTTTCTTCTAGTAGTTGTGTGCTTAATGTTTTTGTTTTTAGGCTTTGCTAATGAATTATCAGGGTCTGTATATTTAGCAATGCTTTTTGTTGGCTTAATTGGTTTATTATGAACCTTAGCCTGTGATTTAGGCTTTCTTTTATTAGCTAAAGAATAAATTTGTGGAGCCTGGAATTGGTCGTTATAATTATCTAAGAACCTTTTAAGATCTTTATAGCTAGACTTTGTTTTAGGGTGTAAAAGTCTAACAGCCATAAGGTGGCCGTATAAAGTTTTGTCTTCAAGTTGAGGGATAAGTTTTGCAACTTGGTCTCTTCTTAGTGACCTTTGATACTTAAATAGCTTTTTATATGTTTTAATATCTTTATTTGATAATACTTTAAACTCTGTATTAGCATCATCAAATTTTTGCACAGCTTTTGTGTCTAACTTAGCTAGTCTTTTTTCTTCAGTTGAAAGGTTTTGGTAGCCTTTTACAGCAGTAGAAGTACTAGCAAATGCATTAAAAGCAAATGTAAAAATAAATAGAATTGAAAAAATAAATTGTTTCATTGTATTCCTAAAGTTTGTTAATTAATAATAGGTTAGTCCATGTTGTTGTTTTGTACTTTGGAGTATTTACCATAGCAGAAAGTGAATAATTTGCAAGTAGTTTTTTGCTTTCTAGAACATCTATAGCTTTAGCTGATGCTTGTCGAATGTTGCTTTCTGTAGGGTTTGCAAGGCTTAGGCAGTCTTGTCCAAAGCTTAGAATAATCTGTTGTTTAATAGATTTTAATTCTTTTTCAAGGCTTTGTGCAAGCAGTTGGTCATACTTTTTATCACCAAGTGTGATGTTTTTATAACTAGTATCGACAAAAATAATGCTTACATTTTCATAGTCTAATTTAATAGCCTTAAGAATGTTTTGCAATAGTGTAAAGTCAGACTTTACTTTTAGCTGGCTTTCATCCTTATAAGGTAATAATAGCACAAGCTTAGCTGTCTCAACTGCTTTAGTTTTAATAAATAGTTCTGGTTTGAACTCAATTGATTTAGCTGGTTCAACTTTTTTAGCAGTAGTTGTTTTAGATAATAACTGCTTAGATAAATCGCCAGTATTTTCAATTTTGTTTTTGTTTAAACGTGGATCAACAATATTAGTTTGAACTTTTTTAACTGTTTTAGGTTTAACTTGCTTAGTTTCAATCATATCTAATGAGCCTAAGTCAGGGCGTTTACCTGAGCCAAACGCAGCAAAAAGTTCGTTCATTTCACTTGCAAGGTTAGCTTCATCAAAGTTTTCACTTTCAGTGAAACTTTCAAAGCTAGTTTCTGCAGTATCATTAAATACAGCTTTAACAAGCTCTTGCGAGTCGATTTTTTCTTGATCCATAAAACTATTAGCAGGGATATCGTGTATTCCTGCTAAGTGAAGATCTGTGATTATAGATTTTAATAGTTCTAATTTCATGAGCATATTGTAATGTTTTTGTCTCATTTTTTCAAGTTAAAAGATGCTTAGTTTATAGGCAGTAGTGTAAAAACGGCAGATAATAAGGTATATGCGATTTATAAAAGTCAGGAGAAGTCTATAGCAAGTATATATAAAATTATATAATTTGGGTGTATTATAAGTATAGAGAGGGTGTGGTAATGTCATATATTTTAATAGCATGTTTTATAGTGTGTATATTAGTTTTAGTGCTTTCTGTAATTATGTTTGCAATTTATACAAAAGGTAAGAATTTAGATGAGTTTTAATTTATTAAGTGTTGAACTTATTAATAAATTGATTATAATGTTTTTAACTTAAAAACTTTCTTAATATCCCTTTTGTGAGGCTCTTATGGAAAATCTTTTTGATTTTATAGCTGTAAACCCTTTTTTAATTCTAATTTGTTTGATTATTGCTGCAGGCGTATATATTAAGTTTTATATGTCAAACCCACATGAGGTTAAAGCTAGCAGGCAAAAGTCGAATGCAAAAAAAGAATATGCTAAAATTAAACATGTGCGAGATAGAATCGTATTTAAAATTTAACGATTTATAATTAAAATTTAGGCCTGTGGGTCTCTTTTTTGTCAGTATGTTTCTTTAATTATATTTTATAAGTTTATAACTTAATAATCTTTTAGGAATTTATTATGACTGCAGTATTAATTAGAATGATGTTGGTACTAGCCTGTGGAATAGCTTTTTTTGTATTCTTGGGCATTAGCCGTTGGGGTGTTATCGAAACATTTGATAAAGTTTTTATCTCTTGTATGATAATTGTAATGGCTATTCTCGAACTGGTGTGCCTTTTTGATATTTTTGAAAAATGCCTAGTGGTGCAACAGAAGAAGGAAAAAGAGGCGTAATGCCTCTTTTCTTTTTTTATATATGTCAGCTATAACTTTATGTGTCTGAATATAATAATATATCTAAAATTACCTAGAATTGAAGGTGAATATTATGTTTTGGAAACTTACTGGGGTGCTTTTTCTGTTAATTGGCGGAATGTTATTAGCTCCTATCATGTTAGCCCCTGTGGCTACAGGACCTTTAATGGCTTTGGCCGTTGTTGGTGCAGTTTTCGCCCTTGGTGGCTTAAACTTTATAGCATGACTAAAAACTTAGTCATAAAAAAAGAGGCTTGAGCCTCTTTTTTTTAATTCTTTCTTTTTAATAATGCTACAAAGAAACCATCACAGTTATGTTGTGCAGGAGTTAGCTGTAAAACAGAATCTTCAGTTAAGCCTGAAAGTTTAGTGTTAATATCAACTAGCTCAAAGTTTTCATGTTCAGCTAAGAACTTTTCAACTTGGTCGTGGTTTTCTTTTCTTAAAATAGAACAAGTAGCATATGCAACTGTACCACCTGGCTTTACTAACTTGGCAGCAGATTTTAAAATGCTTGCTTGTACATTTGTAAGGTTTGCAACAAATGCAGCATCAAGGTTCCATTTACTGTCTGGGTTTCTTCTCCAAGTACCAGTACCTGAACATGGTGCATCTACAAAAATAGTGTCAAATCTGTTTGCCTGGCGTTTTAGGTATTTGTCATTTTCTGATGAAATAACTTTTAGCATAGCATTACTAATACCTGCACGCTTAAGCCTTTTTTTAGTTTCCATTAAACGGCGTTCGTTAACATCTGTACCAATAAGTGAACCTGTGTGGTTCATAGTTGCAGCCATAGCTAATAATTTACCACCAGCACCACAGCACATATCTAAGATTTTTTGCTTTGGTTTAGTTTCTGCTAAAATTGCTAAAATTTGAGAGCCTTCATCTTGTACTTCAAATAAACCAGATTTAAAAGCTTTAGAGTTAAATAAGTTTGCCTTACCTTCTACTTTTAAACCAAATGGTGAAATTTTAGTTGGCTTTGTTTTAATGTCTTCTTCTTTTAATGCTGCTTTTACTTTATCTCTAGATGCTTTAAGGGCATTAGTTCTTAAAACTGTATCTGCTTGTTGGTTTAAAGCAATCATTTCATTAATTAAGTTATCACCAAAAGATTCTTTAAGTTCTGTATCTAACCATGCAGGATAGTTAAGTTTTTCAGCTTGAGTCATTTCTAGAGGGTCAACCTTAGAGTGGTTTTCAATAAACTTTAGCTCTTTACCTTTTAGTTTTTTGGGTGCATATGTATCGCCATCAAAAATTTTAGCCATGTCAGGTAGGTCGATATGTTCTTGAATTGCAAGGAAAGCAATAACAAATTTTCTTGCTAAAGGCTCAATTTCAAATTTATTTAAGTAAAATTGTAAACTAGCTTTATTTCTTAGTACTGCATATACAATAGAGCTAATAACAGCTTTATCTTTTGAACCAATAAATCTGTTTTGCTTAAAATGGTAGCTAATTAGCCTGTCTGCAGGTTGTTTAACTTCTAAAATTTTGTCTAGAATTGTAATAGCTTCGTTTACTTGTGCTTTATATTGCATTGTGTTATATTGCCTTTGTCTGGTTGATTTATAATTAATTTATATGTCGTTAACATATCATAAAATAAGGGAAATAAAAAGTGAAATTTCTTGGTATTGGTTGGAAGTGTAAACATTCATGGAAAAAAGCATCTGTAAATACAAGTTGGTGCTTATTAGGTTGTAGCATTGGTGATTTTTCTGCATTGTATTATTTTGATAGATTTGTGGTTGATCCAAACCCTTATTTAGTAATGATTGTAGCTATTTGCTGTGGTTTAATGACAAGTATCATGTTAGAGACTGGTATTATGTACCGTCAACTTAAGAATTTAAAAGAATCATTTAAGATTGCTATTTCAATGAGCTTCTTGTCAATGGTTGCTATGGAACTAGCAATGAATATTACAGACTTTGCCTTATTAGGGCCTGGTAATTTTGAATTTTGGGTAATGCCTTTAGCTATGACAGCTGGTTTTTTAGTTCCATTACCTTATAACTATTATAGATTAAAAAAATGGGGCAAGAGCTGCCATTAATAAAAAAGAAAGAGACTGCTATGTTGAGAGGCAGTCTCTTTTTCATTGTGTCCTAACTTAAAAGCTCATAAGACGCGTGTCTAGTTGGGTAGATTTTTTCTTCCTAGAGAATAGGGCCTGTTTGTTTGCCTTATGAGCCTGATATTTTATGAGTAGGTAGAAAAAAGTTGTTTTCTGACATATTGTTATGATATATTTAAGAGGTTGAAATTAATAAATTTAAAAAGGTAAAATAATAATGATACAAGAAGTTGATGAAATAAAAGTAGACTCGGGCAAGGTTATGCTTACAGAGCAGGATGTTATGGATGCTTATGGTATTGATGTTATGATGGCCAGATCATTACTTCCTATTATGCCTTTTATTGATGTTTCAAGATTTTCAGAAGTAGTAATTAATAAGCCAGGTGTTGTTATGACAGAAACTCATGACGGTAACTGGGCAAAACATGATGTGCCAGAGCTTACTTTACAAAGACTAGAAGATGTTGCTCGTGTTATGGCTAATATGACAGGTCAGCTATTCCATAATGGTAACCCAATTTTATCATGTAAAATGCCGGGTGGACATAGGGTTCAGGTTGTAGGTGGTTTCCATGCTCCTCAAGGTTTTAACATGGCTATTCGTTTATTTAACGAAAGAACATTCTCAATTGATGACTTTGTTATCCCTGAAGAAGATAAGAAAAAAATCATTGAAGCTGTTAAAGGTGCAAAAACACTTTTAATTTCTGGTGGTACTGGTTCAGGTAAAACATCATTTATTAATGCTATTATTCCATATATTCCAGATGATGAGCGTTTAATTAGCATGGAAGACGTTCCAGAATTAAAAATTCCACATGAGAACTGGTGTCAGCTAACATTTGCATCTGATGATACAAACGACGGTGCTGAAGATGTTTCTGGTATTATTAACGCCTGTCTTCGTTTAAGACCCGATAGAATTATCATGGGTGAGATTCGTAAAGAAAACGCTTTTGGTTTCTGTTCTGCTATTAACACAGGTCATGCTGGTTCAATGGCTACAATTCACTCGAACAACCCAGAATCTGCAATTGATGCTGTTTTAAACAGGGTTCTTATGAATGGTGAAGCCTTAGAATCAACAATGAATATTCTTCGTCGTCAGCTTATGGAAGATTTACATGGTGTTGTACAGCTTAACCGTAAAAAAGGTAAAGTTGTAGGTTATTATAAAGAAATTAAAGACGGTAAGTTTGTTTAAAATTATTACTAGTTTAAGTTATTAAATTATTTATTTGATCTGTTATATGCTAGTCATGCATTGTCATTACAAATAAACAATTTTATATTCTTAAATGGATAAATTTCTCTATTATTACCTAATAAAAAAGAACCTCGTATTGAGGTTCTTTTG
>PTJW01000026.1 GCA_002937495.1 Pseudomonadota bacterium
ATAATAGGAGTTTTCTTATCTTCAACTCTAATTCTCTTAGTTGCTTCAATACCATTCATAATAGGCATTTGTAAGTCCATAAAAATTAAATCATACTTAGACATAGATGCTTTATCAGCGGCAATTTTACCATGCTTAGCAATTTCAAATTGGTGGCCGTTTCTCTTAATCATATCTGATAGAACCATTTGGTTGATTTCATTATCTTCAGCAATTAAAATTTTTAATGATTTAGCTTTTCTAATTTTATCCATAGGAATTAATGATGGAGCAAAGCTAGAGTCTTTAGATGTATCTGAGTGGTAGCTTAGTACTTTTCTAATATCTCTTTCTAGGCAAGGCTTATTAATAAATCTTTGGATGCCAATTGTATGTAACATGTTAATGCTAGATTGTGTTTTTGATACTAGCAGCGTTTTAATACCATTTTGTTGGCAGCTTAATAATAAGTTCTTTAATAGTGGAACATTTTCATTAGTTGCTAATGAATCATCAATTACACACCATGTAAGTTTTTCATCAGTTTGTTGAATTTTAATTCTAGCTTCTCTAATAGTATTAGCATACTCTAGGTCACAATTTTGTTTTGCAAATTGAGGAATAACAGCTTCAGAAGTTAGCTTGTTTGTAGAAATGAAAATACCTTTAGTTTCATTTAATGGTGTAAATTTACCAAATTGTAACTGTAAAGATTTATCATAAACTGTAGCTACCGGAATTTTAATAGTAAATACTGAACCTTGATCTACAACACTTTTAACATCAATTTCACCTTTAAATGCATCAAGTAGTTTTTTAGTCATTGATAAACCAATGCCGCTACCGCCTGATCTGTAAGGGTTAACATGTTTTTCAAATTTAGTAAACAGTGTTTTTAATGAGTCAGGGTCAATACCAATGCCGGTATCTTTAATTTGGATTGTTAGTGTATTTTCATCATTTTTCTTTTCATAATCACAAAATACTGTAACATTACCATAGTTTGTATATTTAACAGCATTAGTTAGCAAGTTCCAAACTAGCTTTCTTAGTTTAGCTTCATCAGAGTGAATAAATGAAGGAACATTATCTGAAATTGATAAATTAACATCAACATCTTTTTCAAATGCTTGCCTTGAAATTAAGTTTACACAACCTTCAAGTAAGTCTGTAAAGCAAAAATCATTAGTTTGGATATTAATGGCTTGGTCTTGTACAATTTCAAAGTCAATCATATCTGTAATAATATTAAGTAAAGAATCTGAACATCTTAAAATAGAATTAACATGGCGAGTCTGCTCATCATTTAATTTTGTTTTACCTAAAACTTCAGTAATACCAACAATGCTTGCTAGTGGAGTTCTAATTTCATGCGAGATATTATCAAGTAAATTTTTAGTTGTTGATGAGTAGTCGCAAAAATCATCAGAAACTTGCTCTGCGTGTAGCTCTATTTTTGATTTTAGATTGTTTTTTATTAGTTGAACTAGCTCTAAATCTTCAAAAGGTTTTTTTAAGAATAAAATATTATTGTTTTCTCTAACTTTTGAGTTAAGCCATTCAATTGAATAATCGTTATATGAGTATAGTGCAATAATAGTCGAGTTTGCAGACTTATCGCAAAGTTGCTCTAAAATATCATCACCTTTTTCTTTGTTAACTGTAAGGTCTGTTAAAATAACAGGATACTGCTTAGCTTTTTTTATTTGCTTTTGTGCTAAGTCTAAAAGTACTTGGTATGAGTTTGCCAAGTCAAATTTAATTTTTTGCTCGTTTAAAAGATTTGTAATACTTTCAAGAATTTTATTGTTGTCATTACAAATTAAGATCTTTTGAGTCATGGTTTGTTAATTCCCTATATTATATGTTATATACAAAGGTTTGCACTTTTATGATTTATTTTGAAAATCAATTTTTATTATTATTTTTTATAGATTTTGCCGTTGTTATAAATACAAATAACAAAACTAGGGGTATTATATCAAGATATAAAGCTAAAAACTAGTATAATTTGTTTTGATTAGCTACTCTATCTGTAAATTTCTTCGACTCCTGTGGCTTTTCTATTACAGAAAAAGAGTTGATTTCTTCTTGTTGACGGTAAGAAATATTCTTAAATCCTAATACTCTATCGCTAGGTAAAAGTTTAAAATAATCTAAGGTGAATATAGTAAATACAGCAACAAAAATTGCCAATAACATGTTTTTAAGCATACACACTTCCTTTTTCTGCATTATTACATTCAAATTATATTGTAAAAAAAGAAAAAAATCAATAAAGTTCCTTGACTTTTCAAAAAAAATGGTTACAATCAGAATTGCATTGATGAGATAATAACTTATAAAACAAGAGACGAGAATTACATGTACGCAATCGTAAAATGCGGTGGTAAGCAGCTTAAAGTACAAGCAGGCGACATCGTTAAAGTAGAAAAATTAGACACTGAAGTAAACGGTACTGTAGAACTAACAGAAGTTCTAATGGTAGCTGATGATGCTAAAGTAACAGTTGGTACACCTTTAGTTAAAGGTGCAGCAGTAACTGCAACAGTTATTGACCAAATTAAAGATGACAAAGTTATCGTGTTCAAGAAAAAGCGTCGTCAAGGTTACAGAAGAAAGTACGGTCACCGTCAACAGCTAACAGTGCTAAAAGTTGGTGAAATTAAAGCTTAATTGCTTAAATTCATATTAAATCTAATATAAAAGGAGATATATACTTATGGCACATAAAAAAGCTGGTGGTTCATCAAACAACGGTAGAGATTCAGAATCAAAAAGATTAGGTGTTAAGAAATTCGGTAGTGAGAAAGTAGAAGCTGGTAACATTATCGTAAGACAAAGAGGTACTAAATTCCACCCAGGTGATAACGTGGGTATGGGTAAAGACCACACACTATATGCTTTAACAGAAGGTTCAGTAAACTTCACTAAAGGTGGTTTCAAAAACAGAACAGTTGTTAACGTTATCTAATCTTAGATAAACAAAATAATATAAAAAAGACTTGCTTAGGCAGGTCTTTTTTTTGTTGCATAAAAACACTATTGGTTTTACAAAAGATTTACTATATTATTTTGCTTTATTCTATTGCTCTGCAAATTATGTTAATATTTAATTAATAAATAATAAAAAGGTAACTATAAATGAAAAAAGGTGCAATGTTTGGGCTTGATGCAAGAATAGCTTTAGCCATATTTGGTGCGCTGTCTGTAATATCAGGCGCAGCATTATATAGTGCAATCCAAGAAGCTAAAAATCAGCAAATTATAAGCATGTTTAGTGAAATTTCAAAAGGCTTTGAAGCTTACTATATTGATACAGGTATTATCCCAGCACAGTCTGAAAATAATACTTCTTCATTAGATATTGTACAGCTTATTGAAAACTCTAATAATGTAGATGGTTGGGCAGGTCCTTATTTAACTGAAGAAATTCTGCATGCTGATTCAGCTACTAAAATTGGATCTTTACAGGTTTATACAGGCTGTTCTCAGGATTTATCTGGTGATGGTATTAAGCCTGGTTATGCTAATGCTAAATTAAGAAAGTTCACAAATCCTACAGTTTCTACTAAAGATGATTATCGTTTACATATTCAGTGTATATCATTACAAGTATCAGAAAGTTTAGCGCAAAAATTTAATGGTAAAGATGTTACTTCATCAACTAACTTGGATAATATATTCTTTAATGATTTTGGTTCAGGTACAGATAAACAGGTTTATTTTAGAATATTTACAGGGAATAAATAATGAAATTTTATAGCAAAGGCGCAATGTTTGGTTTAGACTCAAGAATTGCTTTAGCAATTTTTGGAGCATTAAGTGTAATATCAGGAGCTGCATTATACAGTGCAATTCAAGATGCAAAAATTACAAGTTATTATACTGACTTAATTGAAGTTGGTAAGGCTTGGGAGGCTTATTTATTAGATACTGGTAAAGACTTACCTCTTGATAATCAGCATAGGGATTTATCTTATTTGGTAGAAAATAAAGATTCAGACTCTAATTGGAAAGGACCTTACTTGCCATACACTGTATCAAGTTCTAAATATCTTCTGCATCCTGGTTTGCAAAAGTTAATTAGGTTGCCATCAACTCCAAATCATGAGTGGGGCTTTGGGCATGCAACAAATGTTAACTGGTTTGCTACAAGGTGTGATAACTCGGCAGTGCCATGTTACTTATCTATTCAGGTTTATGGAATAGAAGAAAGCTTGTTTAATGCACTTGATGCTAAAATTGATAATTCAGATGGTGCGTTTAAGGGTAAAATAAGAATGTATAAAAACCCAGATGTAATTATTAATATAATTTACTCACCATATAAAACAAATTAAAAAAGACCTCTATTTGAGGTCTTTTTTATTATTTATGATTTACATGTTTTTGTGCTACATGTTTTATCTTTTTTACGAGGGTCGTAACGCTCAGAAGGTTTCTTTCTGTTTGCATAAGGGTTACGAGTGTTTCTCGGTTTAAACTCTAAAGGAATACCATCTAGCTCGTAAACTTCTCTAATACCGTTTTCTAAGTATCTTATGTAGCTTGAAGGTAGTTCTTCAGGTAAGTTAGCCCAAATTGCAAATGTAGGTGGCTTAATATCAATTTGAGTAACATATTTAATCTTAATCTCTCTGTTCTTTCTTCTTGGTGGAGTGTGATAAGCAGTAAGCTGCTTAATAAGAACATTTAAAGCACCAGTAGGGATTCTTGATTTACTTCTTAGGTATAAGTCTAATACTTGTGGCATTAGCTTATGAACACCTTTACTTGTTAAAGCAGATAAAGTTAAGATAGGAATCTCTTTAATTTGAGTAATCTTGTAGTCAACAATGTGTCTAGCTTCTTCTCTTAGTTCATCTTTGTTTTCAATAAGGTCCCATTTGTTTAATACAACAACAAGAGGTTTACCGTTTTCAATAGCTCTTGAAGCAATAACTCTGTCTTGTGTTTGAATACCTGTTTGAGCATCAATCATTAAGCAAACAACATCAGCAGCTCTAATAGAACGCATTGTTGATGTTACAGACATTTCTTCAATGTTTTCTGCAACTTTTGCTTTTTTACGAACACCAGCTGTATCAACTAGTTCAATTCTTTGGCCTTCATATTCCCATAAAGTAGCGATACTTTCACGAGTTAAACCAGCCTCGTTACCTGTAAGCATTCTTTGTTGAGTTGTTAAAGCGTTAATAATAGTTGATTTACCAGCGTTTGGTCTGCCAACAATAGTTAAACGAATAGGGAACTTTTCAATTGGCTCGAATTCTTCTTCAGCTAAAGATTCACTTTCAGCTTCTTCTAGCCATCTGTCATCTTCAATGTCTAGCTCTTCTTGGCTTGCTAATTCTTCATTTAGTTTTTCATAATCAGTTTCATCAGTGTCGATAACATTTTCTTCAAATAAAAGTTCAGCTTCTTTTAAAGCTTTTTTCATTTGGTTTTTATCTAGCTTACCACCTGTAAAGATAACTTCGTTTTTCTTTTGTAAAAGTTCTTGCTTGATTTCATCTTCATTAGATTCTTCATTTAGCTTTAGTGTAAAGTCGAATAGTTCTTTTTTAAGCTCTTTAATACCTCTGTTATGTTCTACAGAAATCATTAATGGTTCGCCAAAACCTAAAGCGTAAACTTCGTATTTTACACTTTCAGCAGATCTTAAGTCACACTTGTTAATAACAACATAAATTGGCTTGTTGCTTTTTTGTAAAATTTTAGCTAGTTGCTCATCTTCACCAACAATACCATCACGACCATCAACAATAAATACAATAGCATCAGCTTCTTTAATAGCATACTTTGATACATCGTTCATTCTTTTAGCTAGGTCATCATCTGTAAAGTTTTCAATACCAGCAGTATCGATAAGTTGTAGTAGAGTACCGTTGTTTTCTACTTCTGCGTAGTTTCTATCTCTTGTAATACCAGGAGTGTTCTCTACAATGGCTGCCTTTCTTTTTAATAGTAGGTTAAATAAAGATGATTTACCTACATTAGGACGGCCGATAATTGCAATTTTTGCAGTTTTCATAAAATAATTTTCCTTATAATTTTATATCTATATAAATTCTTTGTTTATTTTGACTTTTCTCTGTAAGCAATAATATTGGCATTATCTGTTAAAAAGTAAATAGTGCCATTTGCAACAATTGGATTTGTTGTAATGCTTTCTTTTTCGTAAACTTTTCTCATTAGTTTACCTGTTAGTGGGTCAAAGCTTGCAATAAAACCTTTGTTTGATGCAACAAGAAGTCTATCGCCAGCTAAGAAAGGAGATGTAAACAGAGGGTTTGATCTCTTTTCTTTTTTTAATGTCGAGTGCATTGTTTCATTTAAGTTAATAACCCATTTAACTTGCCCTGTTTTTCTATAAACATTAGCAAGAAGACCATTGTCTGTAACAATAAAAATGCTATTACCTGCAATCCACGGAGTTGTGATTGATGATACATTTCTTGTCCAGTATTTTTGGCCAGTCTGTAAGTTAAATGTAATAAGCTTACCATCATAATTTACAATGTGTAGTAACTTACCAACAATAACAGGGCTAGCAACAACATCTAAAATATTTTCAGCAATTTCAAATGTAGATGTACTTGCTAAAGTATCAGACCAAATTTCACCACCTGTTTTAACATCTAAAGCGTAAATTTCACCGCTTGAATATGTAACAATTACAATACCTCTTGAAACAGCAGGGCTAGAATCACCTAAAATAGTTAGGTTTTCGCTTAAGCCTGTGTGTGTCCAAATAAGGTTACCATTTGCAATGTCAAAAACAGATAGTTTGTTGTTAAGTGAGTTAATAAAAATTTGTCCGTCTTTAATTGTAGGAGCAGAACGAACAGGTTCACCTAAGTTTTTATACCAATTAACTTTTTTACTTACAAGGTTTATTGAGTAAATATCACCAGCGCTTAATACAGCAATAATACTTGTGCCATCAATAGCTAAAGCACCAGGAGTTACAATTTCAGATTTGTCTAATTCTGATTCTAACTGTAAAGACCATAGCTTTTTACCATTTTTTGTGTTTAAGGCAACAATTTCACTGTCTGTATTTAATGTGTATAGCACATTATTGTAAACAACTGGGCTTGCATTAAAGCTTTGGAAGTTTTTAAGCCTTGATCCAATGCTCTTCTCCCAAGCTTTATAAACATGTTTGCCAACTCGTGGGTGTAGTGGTGCATGGTCAGCAAAGCCACCTTCTTGTACCCAATCATTAACATTAATTTGTTTTGGAAGAATCACTGTTAGATCTTGTGTTGCAATATCAGCTTTTAAAGTTGTTTGCTCTGGCTTAATAGTAATTCTAGGACCTTTAAGTTTAACTTTTTCTTCTTTACCTGCACAAGCTGCAAGTACTGTTAAGCTTAAAGATAGTAATAAAGCTTTTTTTAGCATGGTATTTACCCTTTTAAATTAATTGTATAAAAGTATTAACCTAATTGGTTTAGTTTAATTTCAACTCTTTGTTTAAAACTGTCAGCTAGGTTTTTATTAGCTAGAATTTTTGTGTATAGAGTTTTAGCTTCAATAGTTTTACCCTGTTTAGCTAAAGCCATAGCTTCAATTTCTTGAACAAAAGGTAATGTGAATGCATTATTAGCTAGTTTTACTTGTTTTGTGAATTCAAGAGCTTTTTCAACATCTGAATCTAAGTAAAATTCTGCTAGCATATATGTAGCAATGTTTTTAATAGCTTTAGTGTTTGCTGAAGTTAGTTCAATAAGAGCTTTCTCATATTTGTCGTTTTTGCCTTCAACAAGGTAAGTTTTAGCAAGTTCAAACTTAAGCATTTCTTCGCCGTTTGTTGTTTGTACTTTTTCTAAAGCTGTTTCTACATCTTTAATGTAGTTTGCAGAATCTGCTTTACCGATAATTACATTGTAAATAACTGCAGAGTCATTTTTTGATTTAGCTTCTACAGAGCCTGTGTAAGCTTGGTAGCCTGCAACAGAGCCAAAAATAGCAACTAATGTTAAAACAAAAGTATACTTGTGTTTTTTCCAAGCGTTCTCAATGTTTTCATAATGTAAAGTAGAGTCAATTTCTTTTAAAATATCCATTTTTTCTAATTCCTTGTAAGTGTTGATTGAAAATTAAAAATTTACAGGTGGTATTATAACTTAAAAACTGCTATTTTTCAATAAAAAACACTCCCTAATTAATATAGAGAGTGTATTAAATATTTGCTTATATATTATAGTGGTGCAGGTATATCAATTTTTTTATAAATTGTGCAAGAGTTTGGGTATGATGTTGTTTTGCACCAAAGCCTAACATTTCCTTGGTTTATAGTGGTATTGTTGTCTATTCTTTCTTTAATAATAAAAGATATACTTCTATCAATCCATTGTCTTGCAATATATAATGCGCATGTATCACTAACACCTAAAGATGCACAAGTAACACGAGATATTGTATCTGTATTTTCAGCGCCCCAGTCAGCACTGCTACCAAAGGCAACAACAGTATTAATACCAGCATCATCCATAAATCTAGCATTTGATTTGTCATATGCTATATAAGGACCATTCCAATTAGCTAAATTTTTTGTATTTTCTAAAAGCTCAGATGTGTCTAATGTACTTAGTCCACCATTTGTTGGTAATTGCCCAGTATCTAAATAATAAGCTTCTAGTGCTTTTTCTAGTTCTCTAAACTTTGTTAGTTCAGCTGTAACTTTAGCTTCTTGAATAGCTGAATATAAAGCAGCACCTGAAATAATAGAAAGAGCTCCAAAGATTGCTAGAGCAATTCTAGCATCAAGTCCGAACATTGCACCTTTTTTCATTTGAAGCTCCTTATTTAATTAGTAGTTTTTCTTAAGATAGTTGTACGTACCTTTAGCAATAGCTTTAGCTAGCTGATCTTGCTTTTTAGGGTTAATTAACATTGCTCTATCTTTAGGGTTTGATATATAGCTTGACTCAACTAAAATAGATGGAATGTCTGCAGATTTTAATACCACGAAACCAGCAAATTTAGCTTTTGTGTGTTTAACATAAACAACATTTTTCATTTGTTTTAAAACATCTTGAGCTAGTAAAGCAGATTTGTTCATACTTTCTCTTTGTGTTAAGTCAATTAAAATACTTTGAATATCTCTAGCTTCATTTTTTAAGATAACACCGGCAACTTCATCACCTCTGTTGGCAATTCTAGCTAAACGAGCAGCCTCTTTATCCGATGAGTTTTCAGATAAGATATAAACAGAGCCACCTCTAATTTTGCTTGAGTTGTGAGCATCAGCATGAATTGATATAAATAAGTCTGCATTTTTCTTTGTAGCTTTTTTAATTCTTGTTCTAAGTGGAACAAAAACATCTGTAGATCTTGTTAGGTATGCAGTCATGTTTGGGTATTTGTTAATTTCTCTTTGTAGTTTTTTGGCAATAGAAAGAGTAATCGTTTTTTCATAAACAGATTTTCTTCTGCTTATTTTACCAACTGCACCTGGGTCAACACCGCCATGCCCAGCATCAATCATAACAACAAAATTATCTTTTCTTAGGCTTTTAATATCACCTTTTCTAATTGAAATTTCGTTACCTCTTGAGCTTACATTAGCTTGAGGTTTAGGTGTGTAGTAAGTTGCATTTTTTGTAGAAAGTAAGTCTACTACAAATCTTTGACCCATAGTTTTTGTTCTGGCAATTTCAAAATATTTATATTTCATGCCAGCTTTAAGGTCAATAACAATACGGTGAGTTTTTGAGTTGAATACACCTTCTCTAATGCTTTGAATTCTGCTTTGTGGGGCAATATTAATATTGCTTGCAGATAGTTTAAACTTAGTTTTTTGCATGTCGATAACTAAACGAGGAGGGTTGTTTAATTGAAATACTTTTTTAACAGAAATGCTGTCATTTTTAGATGCTTGGAAAACAATTCTTGTTTTCTCTTTTGTTTCACCCACTCTAATTTTTTCTACGCTATTTGCTGCAAATGCTTGGTTTGCAATAAATGCAAACGACAGCATAGTAAATAGTAGCTTTTTCATTATAAATTTATCCGTTTTTTATTTCGATTAGTGTTTCGCGATAATATCGGTTAGCTTATCACTAAATAAGTTTATCATCAAGACAATTGTTAATAAAATTAAGCTAGGAACTAAAATTATATGAGGGGATACTAACATATATGCCATACCTTGTTTTAGCATAATACCTAAGCTTGCATGTGGAGCTTGAATGCCAATTCCTAAAAATGATAATCCAGCCTCTGATATAATAGCACCTGAAAACACAAAGCAGCTTTCTACAATAATAATAGTTGCAATATTAGGTAAGAAATGTCTAAAAATAATTTTTAAATTACCAACTCCAGACATTTGCGCAGACTCGATAAATGGCTTGTTTTTAATCTCTAATACTTGAGCTCGGCTCATTAATGCAAAACCAACCCAGCTAAATAAACATAATGCAATAATTACACTAGTAAAGCCATTACCAACTAAAGCTGAAAATGCGATAGCTAATAAAATACCAGGGAACGCTAAAAATACATCTGTTATTCTCATAATTAATAAGTCTGTTTTACCACCAATGTATGCACTGAAGCTACCAATAGTACAGCCAATAATAACAGAGACCAGCATAACAAAAGCTCCAACAAATAATGATGTTCTTACCGCATAGCTTAGTCTTGTTAAAATGTCTCGTCCTAGCTCATCTGTGCCAAATGGGTGCGCAAATGAAGGACCTTGTAGTAAAGCTTGTAGGTTAACTTTTGTATATTCATATGGGCTAATAAATGAATATAGTGAAATTATTGTTAAAATAGCTAAAAGAACAAAAGCTAATTTAAGTTTTTTTGTTTTAAACATTGTTTTGCTCCTTTCTATTTTTTATTTAAGTTAATTTGCGGGTTAATATAAGCTGAAACTACATCTGCTAAAAATGTTGCAAGAACATAAATAAAAGCAATTAATAAAATACAGCCTTGGGCAACCATGTAGTCTCTTCTATTAATAGAATCAATTAATAAAGTACCAACTCCTGGCCATGAAAATAT
>PTJW01000027.1 GCA_002937495.1 Pseudomonadota bacterium
TTGCGGGAATAGCTCAGCGGTAGAGCATCACCTTGCCAAGGTGGAGGTCGAGGGTTCGAATCCCTTTTCCCGCTCCATTAAAATTAACAGCCATTAGGCTGTTTTTTTTATTCTAAACTTATTATCATTTATTTTTGTTATTACAAAAGCTAAAAGCCTGTCAGAAATGACAGGCTTTTGTTTTATGCAGCTACAAGCTGCTTTTTAATATGCGCATTTAGTAGCGCAATGGTATCGCAAGGTAGCTCTTTGTAAATGCGACTCTCTTGCATTGCAAATGAGTCTGCATCAGGAGATGCTACGCTAATCATATTGCTCAAACCAGCCTCAATAAGAGGGTTGATAATACTCATGATTATATTTTGTGGCTGGTCGGCTTTTGTATCTGTTTCAAACGAATGGTTCTTACCATTTGCAGCAACTTTTACTTTAACCAACTTATCGTTTCCGTTTTGGATTGCAAAAACATTAACGGCAGCCACATCACTTGGTTTCGTGATGTTCAGAAACTCTTGTAATTTTTTGTCAGCCATAATAGGCCTCCTTAAAAGTGGTGTGGATTATTTCCTTTAAATATTATAGTCACTATCAATATTTTAATCAATACCTATTTAGTGTTGCTCTTTTTTATACATTATAAATGGGATTTATTTATATTTTTATAACTTTATGGTTGTATTTGTTTTATTAATATGTTATATAGAAAGTGATACAGGAAGAAGTAGTATCATACCTTTTTACTTAAAAAACTGTATAACAAGGAAATGAGTTATGAAAAAGACGCACTTGGCTTTAGTTGTTGCTTCAGGTTTGTTGGTTGTTGGTTCTGCTAATGCTCGAGTTATTGGAGGTTCTTTAAAGCCAGTAGCTCAAATTGTTAGTATTGCAGATGGAGATCAGTGTGATGCTGGTAACTATACGGGCTGTTTTGAATTTGCTGTTAATGTTACCGATTTGTCTTATAATGGTAGCTATGAAGTTCAGTTAGAGCTACCTACTAACTACTACAAGTATATTTCGGCGACTCCAGGTGGTGCATGTGTTATTGATCATAATTATGGTGCAGCAGAAGTTTATACCGTAAAATATTCAAATTACGATATTGTTGCAGGAAAAACCATTGTTTACTTTACCCCGATGTTAAATGGTAAAGTTTATAACGATAATATTCCGCAAGAATGCTACGGCTCTGTTTTTAACGGAGTAACATTCTATACTTTTTAATATAAATTAAATAAACCTCCCAAATAGGGAGGTTTATTTTTTTAATCTTCTGATGGAATTCCTTGAGTGTTTAGTAGATATTTTTTTTGCATCCAGCCTTTTGTTTTTCCATATGATACTTTACATATATCTAGCTCGCATGCTCTTAGCCTTACTAATGCACCGTGTTCAAATCTTAAGATAACTCTTCTGCCGTCTCTTTTTTTATACATATTAACAGGAGTTTGTTCTTTGGGGTTATAAACTATACCGTAACGAGTTTTCGAAAAGAATCTACCGTATATCCAGCCTTCTTCTCCGTCTATATCTCTAATTTTATACCAACCTTGGTGTTTTGCTACTGCTTCAACAGGCCAATATTTTTGTTTATAGACCCATGATATTGGATATTGTGTACCAGGTCCAACTCTAACATTAACTTCGTTTGAGCCAATAGAGCCAAAAAGTCCCTCAGTATCTTGTGCAGATACATGATTAGAAAAAATCATCAATAAAAATAATATTGCAAAAAAAGATTTTTTCAATTGTTTGACTCCTAATACTGTAAATTTATACTAGCACAATGCTTGTATTTTATTATATGTTAAATGGCACAAAAGTTAAACAATTCTGTAAGTTTTAACTTGCTTTGTGTGATGTAAAAAACACACCTTTTGGCACTCGCTATAAGAAAGTGCTAAAAAATTAATTAGCAGTCTTGACAGATGAGTGCTAATTGGTTAGAGTAATATATGTATTCAAAAACAAACTAACGGAAAATGGCTATGGAAAAATTAAACGATAGGGCTGGTTCGGTTCTAAAGTGCTTAGTTGATCTATATACCAAAGATGGCAAGGCTGTAGGTTCTAAAGCAATTTGTGAACATATAGCTGAAAAAGTATCTCCGGCTACTGTTAGGTCAGTGATGGCAGACTTAGAAGATAAAGGCTTTTTAATTAGCCCGCATACTTCAGCTGGCCGTGTACCTACAGAAGATGGTTTAAGATATTATGCAAAAGATTTAATTAGTGTTGATTTAGATCAGGAAATTAAAACTAAGTTAGAAGAGTCAGTTGCGAATGTAAAAGATATAGAAGTTGCTATTAAAAGCATGTCAGATGTAATAGCACAACTAACATCTTATACAGGTATTATTTTAAGCCCTAAAAAAGACAATGAGGTTTTACAAACTATTAACTTCATGCCTTTAGAAAAAGACAGAGTGCTTGCTATTTTAGTTGCTCAATCTGGCTATATTGAAAATAGAATTATTGAAATACCATCGGTAATTCCAAAAGATGAGTTAGAAAAAGCAGCAAAAGAGCTAAATCAAGTCGTTTTTGGTAAAACTTTAGAAGAAGCTAGAGAAATTATCATTAAAAGCTTAAGAGAACATAAAAATACTCTTGATATAGCAATGGAAAAAATATTAGAAGAAGAATTTTCTAATTCTAAGTCTCTAATTGTATCTGGTCAGCATAATTTAATTACATATCCAGAAATTGTTAGAGAAAAACTAAAAGATCTATTTGACGTTTTTGAAGAAAAGAAATTAATTATTGGTCTACTTGATGTAGTTAAGCAAGCTGAAGGCGTGCAAATTTTTATTGGTAAAGATTGCCCACTAGATGCTGCTAAAGAATGTTCGATGATAACAGCATCATATGGTTCAAAAAATTCTGATAGTTTAGGTACAATTGGTGTTATTGGTCCAATTAGAATGAACTATCAACAAACTGTTTCTATTATTGATTATACGGCTAAGCTGTTAAGTCAAATATTAGAAAAACAAGGAGAGTAAAAATGACAGAAGAACAAAAAGTTTCTCCAGAGCAGGCTCAGCCTGAAGCTATAGTTGAAGAAACTGTAGTTGCTGAAGAAAAATCAGAAGTTGAAGTTTTAGCTGAAGAAAATGCTGATTTAAAAAATAAATATTTAAAATCTATGGCTGAAATTGAAAACTTAAGAAAAAGACATAAAAAAGAAATTGATGATACTAATAAGTACGCAGCTTCTAAATTTGCTAAAGAAATGCTAGCTGTTCAAGATAATATGCTAAGAGCATTAGAAGCTTTAGAAAAAGCAGAAACAGAAGATGAGCATTTAAAAGCTACTCTAGAAGGTGTAAAAATGGTATCAACACAGCTAGAAAATGCATTCACACAAGTAGGTATCGAAAAGATTAAATCTCTTGGTGAGCAATTAAATCCTGAACTTCACCAGGCGATGGCTCAAATTGATTCTGAAGGTAAAGAATCAGGCGAGATCATTGAAGAGTTTCAAGCTGGCTACACTATTCACGGAAGAGTATTAAGACCTAGCATGGTTGTAGTAGCAAAATAATTAATAAAAATAAATCATTTTTATTAATTAAAAACATTAAACAAAAGAATTTTAAACAAAACATAATTTAAAATATTTAAAGGAGATAAAATTATGGGTAAAGTTATTGGTATTGACTTAGGTACAACAAACTCATGTGTTTCAGTAATTGAAGGCGACTCAGCTAGAGTTATTGAAAACTCAGAAGGTATGAGAACAACTCCATCTATCGTTGGTTTTGCTAAAGATGGTGAAAAATTAGTTGGTGTTCCAGCTAAAAGACAGGCTGTTACAAACCCTGAAAACACACTATTTGCTATTAAAAGACTTATTGGTCGTCGTTTTGATGACAAAATGGTTAAAAAAGATATCGACATGGTACCATACTCAATCGTTAAATCAGACAATGGCGATGCATGGGTAGAAGCACAAAACAAAAAATATGCTCCATCAGAAATTTCAGCATATATTCTACAAAAAATGAAGAAAACAGCTGAAGACTTTTTAGGTGAAGAAGTAACAGATGCAGTTATTACAGTTCCTGCTTACTTTAACGATGCTCAAAGACAAGCAACTAAAGATGCTGGTAAAATTGCAGGTTTAAACGTTAAGAGACTTGTTAACGAGCCAACAGCTGCTGCTTTAGCATACGGTATTTCAGAAGAGTCAGATGATACTAAAAATGTTGTAGTATATGACTTAGGTGGTGGTACATTTGACGTATCTGTACTTGAAATTGGTGACGGTGTTGTTGAAGTTAAATCAACAAACGGTGATACATTCCTAGGTGGTGAAGACTTTGATATGAGAGTTATTGAATTCTTAATCGCTGAATTCAAAAAAGACCAAGGCGTTGACTTATCAAACGATACAATGGCACTACAAAGACTTAAAGAAGCAGCAGAAAAAGCTAAAATTGAGCTTTCATCAACAGCTTCAACAGAAGTTAACCTACCATTCATCACAGCTGATGCATCAGGTCCTAAACATTTACAAATTAACTTAACAAGAGCTAAGCTAGAAGAATTAGTAGCAGACTTAATCACTAAATCTCTAGAGCCATGTAAAGCTGCTTTAAAAGATGCTGATATTTCAATTTCAGAAGTTGATGAAGTTATCTTAGTTGGTGGTCAAACAAGAATGCCTAAAGTACAAGAAGCTGTTCAAAACCTATTTGGTAAAGAGCCTCACAGAGGTGTAAACCCTGATGAAGTTGTTGCTATGGGTGCTGCGATTCAAGGTGGTGTTCTATCAGGTGAAGTTAAAGATGTTTTACTATTAGATGTTACTCCATTAACTCTAGGTATTGAAACACTAGGTGGTGTTATGACTCCATTAATCGAGCGTAACACAACAATTCCTACAACTAAATCACAAGTGTTCTCAACAGCTGAAAACAACCAAACAGCTGTAACAATTAGAGTTACTCAAGGTGAAAGACCAATGGCTGCAGATAACAAACTACTAGGTCAATTTGACTTAGCAGATATTCCTCCAGCTCCAAGAGGTGTTCCACAAATTGAAGTAACATTTGATATTGATGCTAACGGTTTAGTACATGTATCTGCTAAAGATAAAGGTACAGGTAAAGAGCAGTCAATCAGAATTCAGGCTTCAGGTGGTTTATCAGATGCTGATATCGACCAAATGGTTAAAGATGCAGAAGCAAATGCTGAAGCAGATAAAGCTAAAAAAGATCAAGTAGAAGCTAGAAACAAAGCTGAATCAATGGTTAATGAAATTAACAAAAACCTAAAAGAGCATGGCGATAAAGTTGAAGCAGCTGATAAAGAAGCTATCGAAACTGAAGTTAAAGCAGTTGAAGAACTTCTAAAAGATGAAAACGCATCTTCAGAAGATCTAAACGCTAAAACAGAAAGCCTAATGAATGCTTCAATGAAGCTAGGTGAAGCTATCTACAAAGATGCTCAAGCAGAGCAACAAGCTCAAGCACAACCAGGTGCAGAGCAAGCAGCAGAAAAAGACGAAAAAGTAGTTGATGCTGAATTTGAAGAAGTAAAAGAAGAGAAAAAATAATAGTTTTAACAGACTATTCGTTTAAGAATAAACTGTCATTCTAAATAATAATTTTGGTTTGGCAGTTTACCTTTAAATTAAAAAAAGGTAAAAAGTTATGTCAAAAGACTATTATGATATTTTAGGAGTTTCTAAGGGCGCTAATGAGGCTGAGCTTAAAAAAGCTTATCGTAAAGTAGCAATGAAATACCACCCTGATAGAAACCCTGATGATGCAGAAGCTGAATCAAAGCTTAAGCAAGCAAACCAAGCTTATGATGTTTTAAAAGACCCTCAAAAGCGTGCTGCTTATGATAGAATGGGTCATGATGCATTTAATGCTGGTGGTTCAAACGGTCCTGGTGCTGGAGGCTTTGGTGGCGGTTTTGGCGGCGGCCAAGGTTTTGGTGGATTTGAAGATATTTTTGGTGATATCTTTAGCCAATTTGGTGGCGGTGCTGCAGGCCCTAGAGCGTCTCGTGCACAAAGAGGTTCAGACTTACGCTATAATTTAAATATTTCATTACAAGATTCATTTAATGGTAAGAAAATTAAGTTAAAAGTTCCTACTTTAGATGAATGTGATGAGTGTTTAGGAAGCGGTGCTGAAAAAGGCTCAAAAGCAGAAACTTGTCCAACTTGTCATGGTGCTGGTCAGGTAAGAATGCAACAAGGTTTCTTTAGCATGTCTCAAACTTGTCCTACATGTAATGGTGATGGTAAAATTATCAAAAACCCATGTAAGAAGTGTCATGGTCAAGGTAGAGTTGAAAGAACTAAAACAATTGAAGTTACAATTCCAAAAGGTGTTGAAACAGGCTCAAGAATTCGCCTAGCTGGCGAAGGTGAAGCCGGCTTAAAAGGTGGACCAACAGGTGATTTATACATCTTTATCCAAGTTACAAGCCATAAACTGTTTGAAAGAGAAGCAGAAAACCTATTTGTAGAATATCCTGTAAATATGGTAGATGCTGCTTTAGGTACATCTATTGAAGTTCCAACAATTGATGGTTCAAAAGCTAAGCTTAAAATTCCTGAAGGAACACAGCATGGTCAACACTTCCGTTTAAGAGGTAAAGGTATGCCAGTGTTAAATGCAGATTCAGTAAGAGGTGATATGCATGTTATTGTTAACATTGAAGTTCCAACAAAACTTTCAGATAAGCAAAAAGATGCCCTGAAAAACTTTTATGAAACATGCGAAGATAATAATGAACCTAAAAAGTCATCGTTCTTCGATAAAATGAAAGATATGTTAAACTAGTTCTTTAAGTGTCTTTTTTAATTTAATCATCCTTGTCGTGTATTACTTATACACTTCAGGACTCTAAAATATAAAAAATACATCTTAAATAATCTAATTTAATATTTTTAATAAATAAAAAAGAGTTGATGTTGTCAGCTCTTTTTTTATATATATTTTTATAAAAAAGTAATTAAACAATTAAGTTTATAAGGAGAAGCCATGGCTAAAAAAGCAGTTATTTATGATAATGATGGTCTTTTAACAGATTCAGAAATTGTATATGGTATTACTTTAACTCAGGTTATTGATGAACTTTGTGGTATTAAAGAGTCCGTTGAGCGTATTTCATTACTAACAGCTGGTCGCAGTATAGAAACAGCTTTTGAAGTTATCAAAGATACTTTTAATGTTAATTTTGATAATAAAGAGGCTTTAGAACTTTGGGACAACCTGGCTAATGCTTACTTTGAAGAAAAGTTAAAACTTTGTGAGGGAGTGCAAGAATTGCTAGATTCAGTTAGTATTAAACATGCTGTTGCATCTACTTCGGCTCGCTGGAAGCTAGCAATTAAACATAAAGCTACAGGTTTAGATAAATACTTTTTACAAAACCAAATTTTTTCAGGAGAAGAAGTTGCAAACCATAAACCAGCTCCAGATGTTTATTTAGCAGCTGCCTCAGGTATTAACGAAAAGCCAGAAGATTGTATTGCAGTTGAGGATTCAGCTTCTGGGGTTAAAGCTGGTAAGGCAGCAGGCATATATACAGTAGGCTGTTTGGGTGGTTCTCATATTTTCAATAAACAGGAGCATCGTCAAAAGCTAATTGATGCAGGTGCTGATATTGTTATTAATGATATGAGAGAACTAAAGCAAGTTATCGAAGAGCTAATGTAGGCTATATATAAAAAAAGCGTTGATGTTATCAGCTCTTTTTTTATTTTCTTGATTTTGATTTATGTTGAACTTATACTATTAAAAATTGTACAAAAAGAGATTTTATATGAAAAACAGAACAACTGAAGATAGAAGAGTAAAAAAATTAAAAGTAGCTGTAGATAATAGAAAAGCTAAACGTAGGAAAGAAGATAGAGATAATGCACTTGTATATTATGTATCGTTATCTCTTGGTTTGTTTGTTTTATTAGTTCTAGCAATTTTTTCTGTAATAGGAGGGTAGGCAATGTTTTTTCAAAATTTATTAAAATCAGGTTGGCTACATGCTTTATTTATTGCAGTTGTTGCATATCCTTTAGGGGCTATTACAGCTAAACTTGTTGCATCAAATATGGATTGCAATATTCTTGTTTATACTGTTATTTTTACCATTAGTTCAGCGGTTGCTTTACTTATTAAATCAGGTCCTGGTAGCTTAGGTATTCAAACATTAAAACGTCCTGAAACATGGCTTTATGCAGTTGCTCAAATTTTTGTACTTATTTTTGGTATTTTAATTATGCAGTATGTTACTGCAACTGAAGGAGCAGGCCTTTACAGGGTTACTGGTCTTTTTGTTTTAATTCTTTCTATGATGTTTTTAGCTCAAAAAGTAAATAAATATGAAGTATTATCATCATTAATAATTTGTTTAGGCTTATTTTTTATTCTATCAAACTCAAATATTAGTTTTGAGTTTAAATGCTTGCTATTTTTATTTGTTTGCTGTAGAGCTTTAGCACAAAGTTCTCAAAAAATTATTACAGAATTACATAAAACAAGCAGAAAATCAAAAAATACAAAAGATGATCAACGAGTAGCAGGTTTTATTATGATTGTAGCTGGTATTTTTATGTTAATAGTTTTATTGATTGTAGCTTATTTAAAGCAATATAATGATATTTTATTATTTAAATCATTTCCTCATTTTGAAGACTTTGCACATTTAAATGGTTATATTATGGCTGTTGTTATGGGTTTATTTATTGTTAGTGTATCAAAATATTGTGAGTTTTATGCAGGTAAAACAATTGGCGCAAGATATTTAACATCAATGCTATCACTTCAAATTATTTTTGTTTATTTTATTGAAAATATTTTATCTTATTTTAATATTATGAATAAAACAGATTTCGCTTTTAATGACTATATTGGGATTGGTTTAATTTTATTAGGTAATATAATAATTGCATTTGCTGGCTTTATTAAAGATTTAAGCTTTATTAAAAAAGGAGAAAAGCAAGATACTTTAGCAAATTTAGATGAAAACTTTATTGATGAAGAAGATGACTTTGAAGTTGTTAAGTTAAATGTATTCAATTTACTATCACTTTATAATAACGACTCTAAAAAATTATCTGAAGATATCGGTGTTAATAGGGTGTTGTTAGATAATATTGCTAATTATGATTTTGGAGAGTTTAAGTTACAAAATAAAATAGCATACAAAATCAATAGTTTTGCATCTAAAAATGTTAGACAAAAGCCTATAATAGGTATTATTTAGAGCATAAAGTATCAGAGTTATTAAAAAGTAACAAACACTTTAATTTATATTATTTAGATTTAAATAAATTTAAACCAATAAATGATAACTATGGGCATGATGCAGGTGATTATGTTTTAGCACAGACCGTTTTAAGGTTAAAAGATATCAACCATTTTGAAAATAATGTATATAGAATAGGTGGGGATGAGTTTATCTTAGTTCAAACAGATAATTTAAGTGAAGACTTATCAGATAGTATTTTAAAAGCTATAGAAGAACCTATAGATTTTAAAGATTTGGTTATTAGTATATCAACTTCTATTGGTATTAGTATATCAAGTGAGTTTAACTCATTAGAAGAAATGCTTAAAGATGCAGATAAGATGATGTTTAATAATAAAGAAAGTAGATAGAATAGAGAAAGCCGCTGATTATCAGTGGCTTTTTTCTATAAGTAAATATTTACTAACCTGATGGTATTTTATAGGTAATTCATAATCTTTTTTTCTAGCTCTGTTGGGTTTTTACACTGCTTTTCAATGTATAAAGCAAGCATATCTTGATCTGTTTTTTCTAAAATTTGATTAAGCTCTTCTAGTTCATTTTCTGTTAAAGAGTTAAAATGATTAGCCTGAAATTTTTCAAATAAAATATCTGTTTCTCTTAGGCCTCTTCTAAACTTATATTGGATTTGTTTTATTAGTGCTTGATTAGTCATCTTGTTTTATCCTATAATTGGTTATGAAATTATTATAACAAAAAAGCATGAAAAATAGCAATGAGTGATAAGAATAAAATTTTTGAAGAGTACGATCGTTTACCAGGTGTTCCACCTAAATTATTAAGCAGAGTTAAAAAACTTTGCGGACCTACTTATGCAGATTTGCTATTTCATATTCCGCATACAGTTATTGATCGTAGAGCATTTACTACAATTGAAGATGCTGTACCAAGTAAATTACAAACTTTAAAAGTAGTAGTTACAAGTAGTAAGGCTCCTGCAAATGCAAGGTCTCCATTTAAAGTTTTTGTTACAGATAAATCTGCAGAGACTATGGAACTATTATTTTTCAATGTTGGAAACTGGATTAAAAAAAGCTTCCCTGAAGGTAAAGAGATGTATATTTCAGGTATTGTAGAGGCTGATATGCTATCTAAAAAAATACTTCATCCTGAAATTTATGGTGCAAAAACAGAACTGCAAGATGTTGCTAAGTTAGAACCTGTTTATCCTTTAACAAAAGCAATTAATTCTAAAATGGTAGGTAAGGCTGTAGAGTATGCTTTAAGTTTATTGCCTGATAATGCTGAGTTTTTACCTGAAGATATTTTAAATAAATATAACTTCCCTAGTTTTAAATCTGCTTTAAAAGAGTTGCACAATCCAATAACTCCAGAAAGTTTAGAGATTAATTCTATTTACAGAAAAAGACTAGCTTTTGATGAGCTTTATGCTTGGCAGTCTGTTTTAATAGAATCTAGAAATAGAACAAAAATTGAAAAAGGTTTTGAACATAAAATTTCAAATAAGCTAGAAAAACAGCTTACAGATTCATTACCATTTGCTTTAACTGGTGACCAGATGAAGGTTATTGCAGAAATTAAAGAAGACTTACAATCATCACACCCAATGTTAAGGTTAGTACAAGGTGATGTTGGTGCAGGTAAAACTCTTGTTGCTTTTGCAGCGATGATGCAAGCTTTAGAAAATGGACATCA
>PTJW01000028.1 GCA_002937495.1 Pseudomonadota bacterium
TAACGTTGAAAGACAATCAACAGTAGCTATCTAAGCATAAATTTAGAGATTTTCTAAATCCAAATAAAAGTCCACTCTTAGGAGTGGACTTTTTAATTACTTTAATTATGAAGTTGGCTGATCTGTTGATATCATTGTTTTTACATAAACTTGAAAATCTTTAGAGTCATCTCCAGTATTTCTACTATAAACCCTAACATCTCCATTTTTATAATCAATAGAACCATCAACTCTTAAATCTAATGCCTCTGCAAATGATTTAGAAGTTATACTTAATGAAATAAATACATAGCATGATCCCAATGCTATCGAACAACCTGTCCAGTTTGAATCAACCCCATCTGTACCTGCCCATGCAGTATTAGGCCTATTACCAATAATATAAGATACATCACCTTTATATAAACCAAGTGGAGCTGAGTCTTTTATAGTAAAATCATTTAAATAAGGGCCATTCCAACCTGATACTCCTTCTTTATTCTCAACAAGGTTATAAGCCTCATATGTTCTACCTGACAATGGTGGAGCAGAGCCAACATCTAAAATGTAAGCTTCATGAGCTTTTGTTATTTCATCAACCTGAGATAAGAAACTAACTATTCTACTTTCTTGAATAGCTGAATATAATGCTGCTCCTGATATAACTGATAATGCTCCAAATATTGCTAGTGCTATTCTGGCATCAAGACCAAACATTGCTCCCCTTTTCATGACCACTGGCTCCTTATTTATATTGTTATTTTAAGTAAAATATTAACACATTATAAATATTAACAAAACATTTTAATGTTATTCTTTTTTGTAATATGATATAAATAATTAACCGACTAATGCAAAGGGATATAATTATGAAAAGAATTTTAGTAATTGGTAGCGCTGGAGCTGGCAAAACAGAATTTTCAAAAAAATTAGCTTATCAACTTAAGCTAAACCTTGTGCATTTAGATCATTTATATTGGCTAGAGAACTGGCACTACAGAAACAAAGAAGAATTTATTACAGACTTAAAATATAACCTAGAAAAAGACTCGTGGATATTAGATGGAAACTATAACAACACTATTCCACTTCGTTTAGAATATGCTGATACTGTTATTCATTTAAATTTTAATAGATGGATTTGCTTTTACCGCGCATTAAAAAGATCATTCTTAAAAGAGACATTTCAAGCAAGGGGCTGCCCTCAAAAATTTGACTGGGGATTTTTATGGTATATTTTATATCAATACCCAAAACAACATAAACCAAAATGTAAACACTATAAAGAACACTTAAAAAATATAGAATGGATAGAAATTAAAACTCCAAAACAAGCTGAACATTTTTTAAATAATTTGGACAAATAAAAAAGAGACCCCACTGAAGGTCTCTTCTTTTTACGGTAAAAGCTAAATAAACGATTTTTTAGCTTTATTTTTATTAAGAGCATGCCTTACCTTTAACGACAAACGCCAAAGCACAACACAAGCCATAATTACAACTGATAATTCACCAATAGAATAACTTAAGAACAAGCTAGTACTACCATGCAAAAGTCCAGCAACACAAACGCTAGACAATACCACTGCAACCACTTTTAAGATTAGTTCTAGATAATTTACTTTTTTCAAATTAAACATAAAACCACCACACACGTTGTTTTAAACAGGAAGATTAAATATCCATTAGCTAGTATAGTAATAAAACCATAAAACAGCAATGGCTTTACTTAAGCATTTACAACTATTTGACATTTCTTTTGATATTTATACAATTTTATTTTCAATAAAAAAGTAGCTACTGATTTTTACAAATCAACAGCTACTTTTTTAGGTCTGTTATTTTTCGCCTTAAGAAGAAAGCGATATTTCCTGTATAGCCCCATTTTTAGAAATCTGATATATTACAGTTCCACTGTTCGCGTCTAGATCTGTAACACATAAGTACACTTCTTCTGAAAATACCATTGCCATTGCAACCCCCTCTTGATACAAATTATTTATTGCATCTTCTTTTCTATTCCACACAACAGCTTTATTTCTTTTTAGCCTTTTATCAGCCAACATTAAATAAGACTTAAACATAGACCGTCCCCCTTCTTATTATTTTTCTATCTGAAAAATATATTATTTTTAGCATATGATGCTTATTGTATGAAATAAACAATGACCTGGTATTATTTTTTTAACCACACGCACAAGTAAGGAATTTTGACAGCTAATAAAATATAAAAAAAGCCACCGAAACGGTGACTTTTAGAATAACTTATAATACTTTGGTATTAGTCTTCTGAAACGAATAAATCTTCAGCTGCTGCTAATACTTGGTCTTCTGTAATTGCTGGAGCATCTTCTTGCTCTAGTTCTGTAAATGATAAACCACCTACTTGCTCTTCAGAAACATTTTCTTCTTGAGCTTGCTGTAGTGAAGTTAGTTTTTCATCTTCAGATACTTCAACGTCATGACGGTTAACACCTCTAACGATGTTTGCTTTAAGATCTTCTAGTTCTACATTATTTAATGCGATTTCTCTTAATGCTAAAACAGCATTTTTATCGTTATCTCTTTCAATTGTTGCTTCTTGACCAGCTGAGATATCTCTAGCTCTTTGAGCAGCTAGTAATACTAGTTCAAAACGGTTTGGAACAACTTTTGTGCAGTCTTCTACTGTAACTCTTGCCATAACTTCTATATACCTTTAATTTTGATAATTTATACCTAACTAGGCGATTATAAGATAATTATTCTTAAAAATCAAGTTATTTAATAAGAATATTTGTATCTTTATACAATTTATTCTCAAATTTTGTAACTAAATAGAAACCATCTTTGTTAATTTCGTATAAATATGAGAACTCTGGATTTAAGTTATACTCAAAGCTTTTAATCAATAAATTATTTGGCGCATGCATTAAAACATGTGTAAAGTTTTTATTTAATAAATACTTATGAGTTTTCTCTAACCCTTCTGGTAGTTCAGAGTATGCAATAGCATCAAAGCCAACGCTTGATGTAGCATTTAAACCTAAAACATATTCATAAAACTTAGATGTTTTCTTAATATCTAAAACTGCAACTTTACCTTCTTGTGCAATATTTTGCTTAACATATGATGAAATCTCTAAAACATTACTTACTTTTGCATTTTGTTGAACAGTTAAATATTCTCTATTCATAACAATCATAATAATTAATGCAGTAACTAAAGTTAATTTGAATACCGGTGAAATTTCAAAATCTAAAGCATTGATTTTTTCTTTAATAATACGACCTACTGGCATTAAAATAATAAACTGAATTAAACATATTGTTGTAAAACCTAATGAATAACTTGCTCGTGCAACATATTCATATTGGCTAAAGAATATTGGCACACAAATAAATAGGTAAATAACCATAATCCAAAATACTGGACGAACTAAGTATTTACCAATAATAACATCATCTAATGTTTTAGCTTGTGTAAATAAGCTATATAGACCTAATGCTAACATACCTGCAATGTATGAAAATTCAATTACATTTTCTTTAGCTAAAACAAAAATAGCTTTATATACTAGCTGAATATTATCAACTGTAACTTTTGATACATCAAAAAGCAAGAACCCTAAACCTTTTTGGTTTAAATAAAACTGCCAAAATAGTAGAACAAAAATAGCAAGCATTGGAGTTAAAATAACACCAATATATTGTTTATGATTTAACTTAGCTGATTGAATTAATGCTCTTAATAAAAATACTAAGAATAAGCTAAATGCTAATAAAAAGCCCTGTGTTGAACTAAATGATAAAAGCATTAAAATAATTGCAGGAGCAAATGCAGCAATATTTTTTGGTAAGTGTCCTGCTCTAAAAATATATTCAGCAAAGGCAAAACCAATAGCACAAACAAAAATAAATGGATCGGCTGAAAGTGTTAATTCTCTAATTGAAAATGGGTTAATAACAACCAGTAAACCAAAAGCAACTGCAAGCGGGAATAATACATTATTAACTTGAATTCTAACACCTGAGTTTCTAACAAATTCACACGCTACAAAAGCAAGCAATGCAACATTAAAGCATGCAAAAATGTTAGTTTGAACTTCTGTAAAATAACTAACTGGTAAAATAGATAATTGATAAGCCAACGGCATTGAAAGCAAGTCATTTGTAATAAAACCATTATTACTTAAAGCAAATAAACCTTTGGCATAAATAGCAAACTCTTGCCATAAATGAAGCTTATCTTCTTGTAAAAATACGTATGCTGGAATTAACAATATAAACGAAACAATAACCTGATAGAAAAAGATTTTATCAAGAGTTTCGTTTTGATCTTGCTTTGGTAAGAAAAACAAACCAGCTAAGGTTAAAACAACATAACCCCACCATAGCATTTCTAAATTAATTGGTAAAAATATAGTAGATAGAATAACTAGCATAACCCATAAACCAACACCAACAGAAAAACATCTTAAAGGCGTTGCCTTATAACCTTCGCCAATTGCAGAATAAACAACACTACCTGATAGCATGTATACAAACAATACACCTAATAAAAATACAGTTTGTAAAACATATTCAAACATACTAACAGTCCTTTGTTATTTATTATTTTTTTAAAGACTTCTAAATCTTATTTTTCAAAAAATGTTTTGAATCTACTAATTTGAGCAAGTGGTGGATCATAAAATCTGCAAACCCAACTTGTTGTTTGATCTGGCTTTAGTGTTTTATGCTCTGGTTGAGCAGTCCACTCATCTAATAAAATTCCTTCTTCATCAAACAGCTGAACTTTAACATTTGGTACCGGAACTTCAATATCTGAAGTATTTTTAACATTACCAGAGAATGATAAAATAGTCATATCTGATGTTTTTTCTTGGCTTCTTTCAACATTTTGAATTGCTAAACCTGCAAAGTTTTGCTCTTGTTCAGGTAAGCTGAAACCTACAAGTTCATATACGCTTGCCATGTCTGGGTACTTAGTAATAATTCTATCTTTAAAGATAATTATTGTTAATAATGAACCTAAAACTAAAAAGCCTAAGAATGAGAATACAAATACATTTCTTTTTTTAATTTTATCATTTAAAACTTTTTGCTGGTCTGCTAATGATGGAGATGAAAGCCTTGCAATTGGAGGCAATGGTGGCTTTTCTGCATAATTTTCAGACATCAACGGGCTAGGATTAACAGTCCATTGGTGTTTACATTTTGCACATCTTACTGGCTTAGGGTCTAGTCCTAACTTTTCAGATTTAATCATATATCTTGTTTTACATTCCGGGCATGTAATAATCATTTTTTTAGTATTCTCTAATAATATTATTAATTGATTTGTAATAAGCTTTTTTTACTATTCTACTCGATTGTACAATATTTATTAATATTATTGCAATAATTTTTTACTGACTAACTAATTATATAGCTAAATTTTTTTTAATTTTTTTACCTACTGTGCTTGCAATATCACACTAAATCTAATAAAATAGAAAAAATAAAAGAATCACAAAAAAATTAGCAAAATATATTCTACTTAAGAAAGATAGGAAAAAATATGATCAAACTAGATAATGTGTCTTATAGATACCCACAAAGCGAGCAACGAGCTCTTGATAGCGTATCTTTAGAATTAGAAAAAGGCTCATTCCACTTTTTATGCGGACCAAGTGGTGCTGGTAAAACTACTTTATTTAAAATGCTATACCTAGAATTACTACCAACTTCTGGTAAATTAAATATTTTAGACAAACAAGTAAACAACATTAGCAGAAAAGAAATTGCTGAGTTAAGAAGGCACATGGGTATTGTATTCCAAGACTTTAGATTATTAAACAAACTTACAGTTTGGGAAAATGTGGCTTTACCACTAAGTATTTTAGGTGAGCTTTCAGCACAACAAAAGCAAGCTGTTAACGATATTTTAGACTGGGTTGGCTTAAAGCATAAAATCCATGAGCATCCAAATAAACTATCTGGTGGTGAAAAACAAAGAGTTGCTATTGCAAGAGCTGTTGTAAACAGACCTAAGCTACTTATTGCCGATGAACCAACAGGTAATGTTGATGTTGAAATGGGTAAAAGAATTATGCACCTATTATGCGAGCTAAACAAACACGGTACTACAGTACTTGTTGCAACTCACGACCAAGAACTAATTAACTCATTTAACTACCCTCGTTTACACATTGTAAATGGTAAGTTAAAAAAAGATAGCGAATAAGGAGATTTTCTATGAGCGTTAAAACAGCATATAAAGCATTATCATTAAAATCTGATCCTATCTTTAAATTATTAATGACAATGCTAGTTTTACTAGGTTGGTTAGCTTCATTAGGTGGTTCAAGTATTATTGGTCTTGAGAACCTATATAAAGAATGGAACCTAACTCAAAAAAGCAGAGTTAACATTTATCTTTTAGCACAAACTGAAACTAAAAGCATTGATGATTTAACTCAAACTTTACTTGAGCAACCATATATTAAAGGTATTAAACATATTAAAGATGAAGAAACAGCAGAACTGTTAGAACCATTTTTAACTGAAGACCACAAACTTGAACTTCCTAAAATTTTAGAGCTTCAAACAACTAAAGCTACAGATTTTGAAAAGATTAACGAAATTGTTTCTCAAAAAATCCCATCTGCACAAGTTGATGACCCTACTGAAATTTTAAACTCTATTGCAAGCGGTGTTAGATTTGCCGAAGCTATTACATTAGTAATTTCATTAGTTATTATTTTTGTAATTTCTTTAATTGTATCTTTAACTACAAGAGCTGGTCTAAGAGCACAAAAAAGACAAGTTGAAATTTTACAATTTGTTGGTGCTTCAGATTCGTTTATTGCAGTTTTAGCAGTTAAACAAGTACTATTTTGTTCACTAATTGGTTTTGTTGGCTCAACAATGCTAACAGTGGCAAGTATTCATTTAATTATTAACACATGGCCTATTTTAGCAAAACTTGTACTTGCTAATGTTTGGTTTGTAGCAATTTGCCTACCGCTATTTATTTGCTTAGTGGCTGTGTTAGTATCAATGTTTATTGCTAAAAGAGTTATTAGAGGTAACTAAACTTGAGTTTATACTTACAACAAAAATTACTAGCTAAAAAACTATTAGCAGCATCTATTTTTATAATACTTGGTGCTGCTAGTATTGCGTTTTTAGCTGGTTTTTTAGTTTTTGTAAATAAACTACCTACTGAAAATAACACTCCTGTTTTAAGTAAAACAGACTTTGACGGTGTAATTACATACACTGGCGGCCAATACAGGCTTGGCACAACATCATTAATTATTAAAGATGGCTTTAAAGGTCCTGTTTTAATTACTGGTGTATACCCAGACTCAGATATTAAAACTATTTTTAGAAAACTTGGCTTAACTGAACAACAGCTTCGCCAAATTAATGTTGATTACAATGCAATTTCAACAGCTGGTAATGTCGAACAAACTATTAACTGGGCTAAAAGTAATAATTTAAATAAAGTAGTTATTATTACTTCATACTATCATGTTCCGCGTACACAGCTTTTATTAAACAAACTAGCTAAAGATATTGACTTTATTTCATATCCAGTATTTTCAAACAACGCTAGTTTTAAACTTTTATTTAAAGAATATGTTAAGTTTTTACTATTAAGGTTTAATTTAATTATTCAACTATCAACTAAAAGTCAATTACCTTATTAAAGGCCTCAATTATAAATAGCTACAAATGTTTTTAAAGGAAAAATAAAAATATGAAAAACAACTTAACAACTTTGCTTATCACTGCACTAATTGTTTGTTCTTGTGCAAAAAAAGAACAAATTGAAGTAGATTCAATAGATGCGGAAATTGAGAAACACGCAAAATTAGAAACAGATGATTTAAAAGATCTAGAACTAGAAATTGAAGAATCAGAGCCTGAAGTTCTAAAGGTTGAAAAACCAGAGCTTTACCTTAAGTATTATCTAAAATCTAAATTTAGCCTATATAATTCTAATGATTTAAAAGTTATTGCTGAAAATAACTACCAACTAGCAAAGCAAGACCCTACAAACCTACAAGCACAAGAGCAAGCGTTTTTATTGCTACTTGCAGCTCAAGACTATGCAAAAGCTTTAAACATTATTAATAACAAACAAACAGATTATTTAATTACATTTGAGCGTCTATTCAACTATTCTCAACAAATTGCAAAAGGCGATATTAAAAATGCTGAAAAAACTTTAGGTCAATTAATGAAAAGTCAAAACCGCTTACCTCATTTAAAAATCCTAAAAACATATTTCCAATATAATAAAGACAATGACATTGAAAAACTAAAAGCTGATATTTTAGATATTAATAGTTCATTAGCTTTAGATGGTTTTAAGTACTATTATATTGCTAGAGCATATGAAGCTAAAAAAGAATACGCTACAGCATTTGCTTTATACAATAAAGCATTTACAGAACATACTTTAAGAACAGAAGATGTATTCTCTCGTTTAGTTTATACAGCTAAAAAAGTTGAAAAAGACGGCACAGATAATTTTAAATCAAACGATAAATACGGTGAAGATATTTACTTAGTAGACCAAGCATTTATTGATATTAGCAAATTAAAAGAACTTGATAACTCACTTAAAGCAGTTTCTGCTCAAGTTTTATATGACTTAGGCTGGTCTATTAACCAAACAACATCAAACCTTGCAGGTTTAGACTTTTTAGCACTATCAGATTATATTGCACCAGCTGATAAAGTTAAATTCCAAATGGCAAAAGGCATGTACGCTAACGACTGGACTATTACTACTACAAGACTATTAGAATCTATAGAAGAAAACTCAGATTATTACCTATCTGCTAGAATTATACTTGCTGATGCATTAAAATCTATAGACTCTAAAAAAGCTATTCAAGTTATTAAAGACTTAAAAGCAAACTCTAAGTTTAACCAACATTACTTAGACTCAGTTTTAGGACAAATTTACTTAGAATCAGCACAATATAAACAAGCTATCAAAGCTTTAACAAGTGCTTTAGAAAATGATAAATCATCAAAAGTTTACTTCTCAAGAGCTGTAGCTTATGAAAGAGCAGGCATGATTCCACAATCATTAGCGGACTTAAATATAGCTTTAGAAAAAAACCCCAATAACCCTATTGTATTAAACTACATTGGTTACTTACTTGTTGATATTAAAGGCAAGGCTAATGAAGGTATTGATTATATTAAACGCTCTATCGAGCTTGACCCTACAAACCCTGCATCATTAGATAGCTTAGGTTGGGCTTACCTTAAACTTGGCAAATATGAACAAGCTTTAGAGTATTTAGAAAAAGCTTATGGCTTAGAAACTCAAGACGGTATTATTACAGGACACTTAGCAGATGCTTACTATCATAATGGTAGAAAAGAAGAAGCTGTTATTTACTGGAACAAAGCTTTAGAATTAGAGAAAAAAGATGCCCGCGAAATCCAAAGAATTCGCAATCAGTTGTACAAATACAACAAGTAATTAATTTTTTTATATTTAATAAAGTGTATTTATTTGACATTAAAGGCAATCTATTTCATACTTAGCAGAAGAAATATATAAAAATTAACATTATAAGGATTTATTTTGTATGGCGTACAGACTTATTCAAGCAGGTAACAATTTATCTTTAGCAAAAGATAAAGTAGTATTTTTAGGCGGTTCAAGCCGTGGTAATGACTGGAGAGAAACTATCTACAGAAGTTTCAACGAAGACAGTGATATTACTTTTGTTTCTCCTTTTAGAACAAGCTACCCAAACCCAGAAATGAAACCTAAAGAGCATGCTGAAATTGTTGAATGGGAACGCCAAGCTATTGCTTCTTGTGATATTGCTATTTTTTGGCTAGGCTCTGGTTTATCAAACCAAGCATCAAGAGTTGAAATTGGCTACGCATTAGGCACAGGTAAAACTGTTATTGTTGGTGCTGAAGACTCATTTTTAGGTTTAGAACACTTAAGTGCATTTGGTGGCTTTGTATTATCAGACTCATTAGATTCAGTTATGACAAGACTAAAAGCTGAGCTATTTTCATTACAAAAATAAGTTTTGAGATTTTTATATGAATAAATCAAATTCTATTTACCGTTGCTTTGGCAGCGGTAAACCTTTTTATGAAGACTACCATGATAATGAATGGGGAATTCCCGTTTATGATGATAGACTATTATTTGAAATGCTAATTTTAGAAGGCGCACATGCTGGACTATCATGGGAAATTGTTTTAAAAAAGCGTGAAGAGTATAAAAAATGTTTTTTTAACTTTGATGTTAACAAAGTTGCTAATATGACAGACGAGCAACTAGAACAGCTATTATTAAACCCTGGGCTTATTAGAAACAGACTAAAAGTTTTTTCAGCTCGTAAAAATGCAATTGCTTATATTCAAATACAAAAAGAGTTTGGGTCATTTAGTAACTACTTATGGGCTTATGTAGATAATAAGCAAATAAATAACCATTTTGATAAGCCTGAAGATATGCCAACATCAACTACATTGAGTGATAAAGTCTCTAAAGACTTAAAAAAACGAGGCATGAGCTTTGTTGGCACAACAATCATCTACTCGTACTTACAAGCAGTTGGACTTATTGATGATCATTTAACTATTTGCCATTGTTATAAAAAATAAAGAGCTAAAATATGATAAGATTAAAAAATAAAATACTTAATATA